>NZ_DBNGVP010000093.1:0-128664 GCF_057119385.1 Archangium sp.
CAGCTCGTGGGGCGGCACGCTGTCCACCGGCAGCGGGACGTGGTCGGTGGTCTATCCCGCCAACGGCATCATCCTCGAGTACTACGTGGATGGTGTCCTGCGCGGCACCCAGCCCATCCTGGGCGACACCAACCGCTCGGGCACGTGGACCTTCAATGACAGCCCCATTGCCTGCGGCACGCACACCTTCGAGGTGAGGGGCTACCCGGCCGTCTTCGACAGCGCCACGCCCGCGCCCGGCCGGTGCACCACCGGCTCCATGATCAAGACCGCCAGCTTCACCCAGGGCTGCCCCACCGCCACCCTGACGTGCTCGCAGTCCGGTACGACGATCAACTGCACCGGAAGCGGCAGCGGGGGCGAGGGCGGCCCCTACGTCTCGTACTGGCGGGAAGGCATCCAGGCCGACTGGGGCTCGAGCTACTCCGACTGGGAGCAGGGCTCCAATTCCTTCGGCGTCTACTGCATGCCGGCCACCACCCGTGACAACTTCTACCGGCAGTACATCTATTACAAGGTGATGGACGCGAGCGGCATGGAGTCGCCCGTTCGCACGTACACCCGGCTCTGCCAGTAAGCAGGCCAGGTACCGCGTGCGGCCGCGCCAGACGCGTGGCCGCACGCAGCGGGCCCGTCAGCGCAACACCTGCACGGGCGCGGGAGCGGTCCGGGTCGTCCCATCACCGAGCTGCCCCTGGGCGTTGTTGCCCCAGGCGAGCGCGTTCCCGTCCTGCGTCTTCACCAGCGAGTGGTTGGCGCCCGCGGAGAGGATGCTGACTCCGGAGAGTCCCGACACCAGCACGGGCGCGGGGCTGGACGTGGTCGTCCCGTTTCCGAGCTGCCCCTGGGAGTTGTTGCCCCAGGCCCAGGCGAAGCCGTCCTGCGTCCGGGCCAGCGTGTGGGTGACGCCACCGGCGACGGAGGTGATGCCGTAGAGGCGCGCCACCGGCCCCGGGCTGGTGCGGTTGGTGAAGCTCTCGTCTCCGAGCTGGCCGTGGGTGTTGCTGCCCCACGTCCAGAGGCCGCCGTCCTGCCTCACGGCCGCGGTGTGCTGGGCGCCCGCGGCGATGGCGACCACGCCACTGAGCCCCGCGACCGGCGTCGGCGCGTAGCGGACCGTCGTCGTCCCATCCCCGAGCTGGCCATAGCCGTTGTAGCCCCAGGCCGAGACGGTGCGATCCTGCAGCAGCGCCACCGTGTGGTTGGCGCCGGCCGCGATGGCCATGGCGTTGCCGGCGCGCGACTGCACCGGCGTGAAGCGGGGCGTGGTCGTTCCATCTCCCGTCTCACCGTAGGCATTGGAGCCCCAGGTCCAGACGGTGCCGTCCGCCTTCAGCGCCACCGAGTGGTAGCCGTTGGCGGCGACGGCCACCACGTCCGTGAGCCCGGCGATCCGCATCGGCCTGGCGAGGCTGGTGGTCGTCCCGTTTCCGAGCTGTCCCTGGACGTTCTGGCCCCAGGCCAGCACGGTGCCCGTCTCCTCCAGGGCCAGCGTGTGGTAGTAGCCCGCGGCGATGGCGACGATGCCGCCGAAGCCCGAGACCTGCGCCGGCGTGGAGCGGCCGGTGGCCGTCCCGTCGCCCAGCTGGCCGAAGGAGTTGCCGCCCCAGGTCCACAGGGTGCCGTCCGCCTTCAGCTCCACCGAGTGCACGCCGCCAGCGGCCACGCTGGGGCAGCCCTGAACGAAGAGCCGGGTCGTCACCCTGGGGTTGAGGAAGCAGGTGGTGCGCACACCCTGGCTGTCCACCACCATCGGGTAGGCCTTCACCTGGAAGAGGCTCGCCCCGCACGTCGCCTTCTGCTCGCTGAAACGCCAGTCGTTGTCGGCGGAGGAGCCAGGGTTGTTGGGGCGCTCCTCGCTGGTGAGCAGCTCTCCATTGACGAGGTACTCCAGGCGCGCCCCCGTGGCGCCCGTGGAGACCTCGAAGGTGCCTCCGCCACCAATCTCGTTCTGGTACGAGCTGACGCCCTGGATGACGAGGTTGGTGATGCTCAGGCCACTGCACAGCTGCGCCGTGCTCGAGCCAATGGGGTCCTCGGAGGAATTGTGCGTGGGTTCCGGGGCGGGTCCACAGTCCACCAACGTCACGCCCAGCAAGGCAAACAAGGTGGGTCGAATCCAATCAGGCCGCATCAAGTATCCTCCAACGAGTCAATGGGGAGAATAATGAATATATAGTAAAACGAGAGAAATGGCTCCTACTTGTTTCACTCCTCGTCCTGGTCTGGCGGGGGCTGGTTCCGGGGGGCTTTTACATTGGAGCCATGATGTTTCTCGGGGATTCGCGAGGAATCCAGGAGGGGGTGAACGGGGCGAATCTCAAAATCTCAAGCGGCGTCAAAGTATGTCGTTGACGGAGCGTGAAAACGTGGTTTACCTTGAAAAATAATCTTCTGGGGAAGAGGCGTCTCCAAAACCGCGAAGCCGAGCAGGAGCTCTGCAATGAGGAAATGCAACAAGCTGGTTGTGGGCCTGGCCGCGACTCTGATGTCTGGTACCAGTGTCGCGGGCACGGTGACCTACGAGGTCAACTTTCCGCCGACACTGACGACCGCGGATATCAATGGCAGCCTGGGCGCCGGCACGGCGAGAAGCTTCATGGGCGCCTCGCGGATGTCCATCCAGGCCTTCCGGAACGTGACTCCGCCGGATGAGAACTCCATCCTCAATTCCTGTCGGGCCAACTCGCCCATGAACTACTGGCCGGAGCAGTGCAATCCGGACGGGATGAAGACCTCGCTCATCCAGGGCGGATGGGGCAACTGGATCAGCTCGCTGTATACGGATACGCAGCAGTCCGCCGCGCTGAGCCAGCAGATCAGCACCCTGCGCAACTACCGCTCGCCCAACATCGTCCCCATCTATGGCCAGGGCGACCACTGGGTGATGGTCCACAAGATGGTGGTGGACGATGTGTCGGGCAACATCCTCGGCGTCATCTTCCGGGATGGCGGGCCCGGGGGTGACTGGGATTCCAGCTTCAACTCCTACGACGATGGCCAGCGGAGCGCGTCCGGCTCGACCTGGAGCGCCACGTACTACCGGGTGCTCACCAGCATCGGCCCCTCGGATACGTACTACAACAAGTACGTGGTCCTCTGGGATCCGCCCCCGGATGCGCCTCCCGCGGCGATGCAGCCCTTCCGCGCCAAGGAGCCCGCGAGCCCGCTGGCGCAGGGCCAGCGCTCGACGGCCCGCCTCGCCCAGCAGAACGCCATCGAGTCGCTGCGCCTCGGCGGCCTGGATGTGACGGATTCCGAGATGTGGAACGTGCTGTCCAAGGCCACCCCCTGGCACCCCTACGAGGTGAAGGGCGTGTACCCGGATGGGCGCGAGTGGAACTACTACCTGGTGCCCTTCCTCGACACCCGGCGGATGCTGGTGGGCATGGCCATGCTGGACATGGAGACCGCCGCGTACCAGCAGGCGTGGGTGCTGCCGCAGGCGCGCCGCTTCACCGGGATTGATCTCGTCCAGGCGCGGGGCCTCGCCCAGGTGCATGCCGGTCTGAAGGCGGAGGAGACCCTGGACGAGGGCATCCTCACGTGGGATCCCACGACGGAGGGCGCCGTCTCCCGCTCGCCCATGCGGCCCTACTACGAGTTCCGCATCAATGGCCCCAATGGCGAGGATCGTGGCTCGATGGCCGTGCGGCTCGACTCGGGCAACGTCCACCGCCTGAGCCCGTGCAAGGTGAGCCGCCGCGCCGCCCGGTCGCTGGCCTGCGCGGAGTAATGCCAGCCATACCGTAGTCCACGAGGACTCCTCGCGTATCCGCCCGGTGGACAGGGTGGGACGCCGAGGGGTCCTTCGTGCTTTGGTGGAAGGGTCAACCGGAAAGAGGAAGCCTCATGGTCTTTCAGGTGAGCGGAAGGAAGCGGACCGCCCGTGCCTCCCGATGGGGCGCGCTCTTCTGTGGCATGACGCTGCTCTTCGCCCTGGGCTGCCGCATCCCTCCACCCAAGCAAGATCCGCCCGATGGCGGCGAGTTGCCCGATGGCGGCGAGTTGCCCGATGGCGGCGAGCTGCCCGACAGTGGCGAGTTGCCCGACGGGGGGGAGCTGCCCGATGGGGGGGAGTTGCCCGACGGGGGCGACGTGGGGCAGACCGCGACGCTGGTGTCCCCGAGGCCGGCGCAGGTGGAGAAGTTCGGGGCCGCCGTGGCGGTCCATGGCGAGCGCGTGCTCATCGGTGCTCCGGGCAGCGCGACGTCCGAGCGCCTGTCCTCGGGTGCGGCCTATGTGTTCGAGCGCGGGCCGGAGGGGGGATGGGGGGCGGGTTGCCCGCTGATTGACAGCCAGGTGAGCGCCAACGCCACCTTCGGTCAAGCGGTGGCCATGGCGGGCGAGGTGATTGTCATTGGCGCGCCTTTCGGCAAATCGGAGGGGAGCACCACCACCGGAGCCGCCTCCATCTTCGAGCGGCGGGGCCCGGGCTGTGACTGGGTGGAGCGCGCCAGGCTCACGCCTGGGGAGGCGGGGGTCGGGCTCTTCGGCACCGCCGTGGCGACGGATGGGATCCGGGTGGCGGTGGGCGCCTTCGAGACGGGCAGCCGCAAGGAGGGGGCCGTGTATGTGTACTCGAAGCAGGAGGGCACCTGGACCCTGGAGGCCACGCTCTTCGCGAGCGATCGCGTGGCCTCTGCGCACTTCGGCATCTCGGTGGCCCTGTCTGGAGACACCCTCCTGATCGGCGCGGATGCGGATGGCACCCAGGGCGACGCCGCGGGTGCCGCCTACGTCTTCGTGTTCAAGGACGGGCGGTGGTCCGAGCAGGCCAAGCTGCTGGCCAGTCAGGGGGACGAGTTCGACTTCTTCGGCTCTTCCGTGGCGCTGCACCAGGAGACGGCGGTGGTGGGCGCCCAGCTGGATGAGGACAAGGCAGGCACCCGGTCCCCGGGAGCCGTGTACGTCTATTCCAGAAGTGGCGAGCGCTGGCTCGAGCAGGCCCGGCTCGTTCCCGGTGGTGAGCCTTCGGCAGGCGCCTTCGGCATATCCGTGGCGCTCGTGGGGGACACCCTCGTGGCGGGGGCGTACCAGGATGCGGACAAGGGCCGGAACGCCGGGGCCCTGTATGTCTTCCAGCGGGCCGGGGGCGCGTGGAACGAGGGGACGAAGCTCTACCGCGAGGGAGCCTCGGCCGAGGAAGAGTTCGGCTATCAGGTCGCGTTGTCCGGGACGGGCCTCCTGGTGGGCGGGGCTCCCGGAGTGGATGCGCCGGCCGCCAACGCGGGGGCGGTCTCCCTCTCCCGGTTCCCCCTGGTGCCGTCCGTTCGCACGCCCACCTGGAGCGGCCCGCCCTGAGGCCGCGGGGAGGGAGCCCCGGAGGATCCGGCGGCTCCCTCGTCCACGAGGGACGTCATGCCACCGGCATGCACTTGAAGACCGGGCTGGAGCTGACGGTCGACGGCATGCCCGTGCTGTCGATCACCCGGAAGTGGTACTGGTTCTGATCGTACCAGGTGGTCGAGGTGGTCTCGACGCATTGGAAGTCCGCGGTCCACGGGCGCTGGTACCAGTCGAAGAGGTACTGCTCCTGGTAGATCTCCGAGTCCCAGGACTCCTGCCAGTAGGGCGTATAGGTGCCGGAGCCGCCGCTGGCCGTCCCCGTGCAGCGGATGGTCGAGCGCGAGATGCGCTGGCAGGACACGGACGTGGTGGGCCGGCAGGCCCCGTCCTGGATGACGGTCCGGGTGAGCGTCTTCGGAGTCGGGCAGATCTCCTCCGCCCCGTTGCTGCTGATGTGCCGGGGGTAGGCATTGATCACCACCGTGTGTCCACCGCAGCTGACGTTGCCGATGCTGTAGGACCAGGTGCCGGAGGTTTTTCCCGTGGATGGATCATACGTGCCGGGAAGCCACTGCCGGGTGGGGGTCGGATTGTTGTCGAGGAAGTACTCCATGTACACGGAGTTGGCGTTGGGAGAGACCGTCCAGGTTCCGGCCCCGGCGATGACGCCATCGTACGAGTCCATGCCACTCACCGTCAGGTCGGTGACGCTCATGAGGGAGCACATGGCGGACTCCCGGGTGCCCACGGGCTCCGCACCGGCGGGCACCGGTCCGTCTTCATCGGGAACACCTCCACAACCGGTGAGCAGCAGGCCGGACAGCAGCGCACGGAGGAGGCAGCGGGTCGGGGGCGACGTCATGGTCTGGGTTCCTCTCAGCAGGTGGGAAATCCAGGGTAACGCCTGATTCCAGAATATTCCACTGTGGCCACTATTCCTCCGTGGGGTGCCTCCTTCGCGCCGGGTATCATGCGGTCCGTGATGCGTGTGCTGGCCTTGCTGCTCCTGCTGTGGGCGGCTCCTTCGGTGGCGGAGGAGCGGGCGAAGACGGTGCTGCTCTTCGTGCCGGAGGACGTGACGGTCCCGGCCACCGCGGACTTCACCCGCAACTTCCGGCAGGTGATGCAGAGCGAGTGGCGGGAGTCCGTCACCGTCAACGTGGAGCACCTGGAGATGGCCTGGTTCGGCAGCGCCGGGTACAAGCGGGCGCTGCGTGACTTCTATGTCGCCAAGTACCGCGACCGCCGGCCCGATGCGCTCGTCGTCTTCGCGGATGCCACCCCCTTCGCGCTCGAGCTCCAGCAGGAGCTGTGGCCCCAGGTGCCGCTGCTCTCCGTCCAAAACGACGACTTCCTGGCGGAGGCCCTGCCCGCGAGCCCCTACGTGCGGGGCAACTGGGCGGACTTCGACGTCCCGGCCACCGTGCGCACGGCGCTGCGGCTCCTGCCGGACACGCGCCATGTCGTCCTCGTGCTCGGCTCCAGCCAGCGGGAGCTGGAGGCCTGGGACTTCGTGGAGCAGGAGATCCGCTCCGCCGCGCCGGACCGCGGGTTCATCGGGCTCCCCGGGCTGACGCTGGAGGAGCTGCGGCGGTGGATGCGCGAGCTGCCCGCGGACAGCGTGGTCTTCCTGATCGGCTTCATGCGGGATGCGCAGGGCCGCAACCTCAGCGCGTACGACGTGCTGCGGATACTGCACGCCGATGGTGGCAGTCCCCCCATCTTCAGCGTCCACAGGACGATGCTGGGCAGTGGCATCGTCGGAGGCATGCTGCTGGATTACCAGGAGCTCGGCCGGCAGGTGGCGCGGCGGACCTTCCGGCTGCTCGAGGGCGAGCGGGCCTCGAGCCTCCCCCCCGGTCCCTTCGAGGTCAACCAGCTGGCCTTCGACGCCCGGGAGCTGCAGCGCTGGAACATCCCCGAGAGCAGGCTTCCCCCCGGCAGTGTGGTGCACTTCCGCCAGCCGGGCCTCTGGGAGCGCTACCGCGGGTTGGTGACGGGCGTGCTGGTGGCCGGTGCGCTGCAGGCGGCGCTCATCGTCGTGCTGTTGGTGGAGCGCCGGCGGCGCATGGGCGCCCAGCGGTTGCAGCTGGCGGTGCTGGACTCGCTGCCGGGTGCGGTGGCCATCCTCGACAATCACGGGGTGGTGCTGCGGGCCAACCCGGTTCCGGCCGGGCTCCAGGTGCTGGAAGGATGGACCGCCGAGGCGCTCTTCGCGCCGGGCATCGCCTACCTGGAGCACTTCCGCGAGGCGGCGCGCACCGGCAACCCGGACATGGCGCCGGTGGCCGCGCTGCTGCTGGACGTGCTCCGCGGCCACGCCCACGAAGGCGTGGTGGAGTTCCGCGGCTTCGCGGAGGACACCTGGTTCGAGCTGCGCGCCCGGCACCTGGAGCTGCCCGAGGGCGGCGCCGTCGTCTCCCTGGTGGACGTCACCCCCCGCCGGCGCGCCGAGCTGGAGGCTCGCCGGGCCCGGGACGAGCGGGCCCACCTGGAGCGCGTGGCCGCCGTGGGCGAGCTGGGCGTCTCCATCGCCCACGAGCTGAACCAGCCCCTGGCCGCCATCCTCACCAACGCGGAGATGGCCCAGCGCCTGTTGACGCGCTCACCCACGGATCTCCCCCTGCTGCGGGAGATGCTCCAGGACATCGTCTCCGACAACAAGCGGGCAGGGGAGGTCATCCGCCACATGCGGGCGCTGCTGAAGAAGGGCGAGGTCTGCTTCGGCGAGTACGATCTCAACGAGCTGATCCAACGGGTGATGCGCCTGGTGAGCAACGACGCGCAGCTGCGTGGGGCCACGCTCACGCTGCACCTGGCCGAGTCGCCCCTGCCCGTCAGGGCGGACGGCGTGCAACTGCAGCAGGTGGTGCTCAACCTCGTCATGAACGCCCTGGACGCGGTGGGCGCCTGCCCTCCCGGCGAGCGGCGGATCTGGGTGCGCACGCGCCCGCTGGAGGATCGGGCGGAGCTCGTCGTGGAGGACACGGGCCCGGGCCTGAGTGACGAGGTGCTCGCGCGTCTCTTCGAGCCCTTCTTCACCACCAAGGCCAAGGGCCTGGGCATGGGGCTGTCCATCAGCCGCTCCCTGCTCGAGGTGCACCAGGGCCGCCTCCAGGCCGAGCGAGGGCCGGGCCGTGGCGCGCTCTTCCGCTGCACGCTTCCGCTCGTCCCCGAGCGCCATGCTACCGTGGAGCCACTGGCTGGATAGGGGGCCACCTTGGACGGCACGTCGATTCCATCGCCTCCCACGGTGTTCGTCGTGGATGATGATCCCTCGGTGCTGCGCAGCCTCACGCGCATGTTCCAGGTGGAGGGGTACGCGGTGGAGGGCTTCGCCCATCCGCGGCAGATGCTGGCGCACGGACCCGGCAGGCGCCCGGGGTGCGTGGTGATGGACCTGCGCATGCCGGAGCTCAACGGGTTGGAGCTGCAGGAGGAGCTGCGGCGCGTGGGGTGGCTGCACCCCATCATCTTCATCAGCGGGCATGGGGACGTGCCGGCGGCGGTGAAGGCGATGAAGGCCGGCGCCGTGGACTTCCTGCCCAAGCCCTTCAGCACCGGGGAGCTGCTGGCCGCGGTGGAGCGGGCGCTGGCGCAGGATCGCGCGGCGGCCGCCGCCGAGCAGGAGCTCGAGGCGCTGCGGGCCCGCTTCGCCTCCCTGTCTCCCCGCGAGTGGCAGGTGTGCCGGATGGTGGCCCGCGGGCTGCTCAACAAGCAGATCGCCGCCGAGCTGGGCACCGCCGAGCAGACGGTGCGCCTGCAGCGCGGCCGCGTCATGGACAAGCTGGCCGTGGACTCGGTGGCGGAGCTGGTGCGGCTGCTGGAGCGCCTGGATCGCTCTCCGGCGGCCAACGCCAAAGATCTTCCAATTTAGTAAAATTCCAGAGTTCCTGTCAATTCAACATAGATCTCATGGGCATCCCGTGAGGCGATGGCCTAACTCTGGGGATCCCCATGTGGACGAAGGATCTCCAGAGCGAGCCCGGACTTGCCCCGACCTTGATGAAGGACGGGAGGGAGCCGTCCATCGAGCGCAGGAGGATCCCTCCGTCCCTGGCGGCGCGGTACCCGGACCTGCGGTTCGCTGGCGAAGGCGCGATGGGGACCGTCTACCGGGCCGTGGATCCCCAGCTCGGCCGGCCCATCGCGCTCAAGCTGCTCAAGAGCGGGGAGCCGTCGCTGTACCGGAGGTTCATCGCGGAGGCCCGGGCCCAGGCACGCATCCAGCACGAGCACGTGTGCTGTGTCTACGAGGCCGGGCTGGCGGATGGCGAGCCGTACATCGTGATGCAGTACATCAACGGTGAGCCGCTGTCGCGCGTGAGCGAGCACCTGACGCTCGAGCAGAAGGTGAAGCTGCTGGAGCAGGTCGCCCTGGCGGTGCACGAGGCGCACCGGGAGGGGATGATCCACAGGGATCTCAAGCCGGGGAACATCCTCGTGGAGCGGTGCGAGAACGGCACGTGGAAGCCGTACGTCGTGGACTTCGGGCTGGCGCGCGAGGTCGCGCAGCGGGGGCAGACCCAGACGGGCGAGGTGCTCGGGACGCCGGCCTACATGTCACCGGAGCAGGCCAATGGGGACGTGCACCAGTTGGATCGCCGCTCGGACGTGTACTCCCTGGGCGCGACGCTGTACGACGTGATCGCCGGGCGGCCGCCCTTCGTCTCGGAGCACCCGTGGAAGTTGCTCCTGATGTCGGCGCTGGAGGATCCGCCGCCCCTGGGGCAGGTGAAGCCGGGCGTCCCGAAGGATCTCGAGCTCATCGTCATGAAGTGCCTCGAGCGGGAGCCGGGGCGCCGCTATGACTCGGCGCGGGCGCTCGCGGAGGAGCTGCGGCGCGTCCTGGACGGAGAGCGGATCCACGCGAAGCGGGCCTCCTGGGGATACCGGCTGTGGAAGAAGGCGCTGCGGCACAAGCTGCTCACGGTGAGCCTGGGAGCGCTCGTGCTGGGCGCGCTCGCGCTGGGCGCCGTCTGGGTGGGGAGCCAGCGGCACGCGGCGGAGCAGGCCCGGCTGGCGCGGGAGCTGGGCGAGAGCGTGAAGGAGATGGAGTGGTTCCTCCGCGCGGCGTACGGGCTGCCCCTGCATGACGTGGAGCGGGAGCGGGACGTGGTGCGCGCCCGGCTCGAGGAGATCTCCCGGCACATGGACGCCCTGGGCGAGGCGGGAAGGGGACCCGGACACTACGCGCTCGGGCAGGGGTACCTCGCGCTCGGCGAGCCCGCGCGGGCCCGGGAGCACCTGGAGCAGGCGCGCGCGGCCGGGTACTCGCCGGCGAGCCTCGGGTACGCACTGGGGCGGGCGCTCGGCGAGCTCTACCGGCGCGCCCTGGAGGACACCCGGCGCATCACCCACCCGGGCGAGCGCCAGAAGAAGGTGGCGCAGCTCGACCAGGAGCTGCGCGAGCCCGCGCTCCAGCACCTGCGGGCGGCGATGGGGGCGAGGCTCGAGGTGCCCGAGTACGTGGAGGGGTTGATCGCCCTGTACGAGGGCCGCCACGAGGAGGCGATCGCGAAGGCGAGGGCGGCCTTCACCCAGGCCCCGTGGATGTACGAGCCGAAGAAGCTCGAGGGGGACGCGCTGTTCGCCGAGGGCAGCAGGTACCGGCATGACGCGGCGTTCGACCACGAGAAGATGAAGGGCTACTTCGAGCGGGCGGCGGAGGCCTACCGGGAAGCGGCGGAGGTGGGCCGCAGCGAGCCGGCCATCCACCTGGCCCAGTGCGAGCTGTGGGAGAAGCGGGGGTGGGCGGATGCCTCGAAGGACCTGCCGCCCGACCCGGCTTTCGATGCCGCCCAGGCGGCGTGCGACCGCGCGGTGAGCGCGAGCTCGAGGAATGGCGAGGCCCTGGTGCGGCGGGCCCTGGTGCTGCTGGCGCGGGTGCATGTGCGGAGTGACGACGCCTCGGAGGAGGGGATCCGCCGGGTGGAGGAGGCACTCGAGGCCGCCGAGGCGGGACGGCGGGTGCTCCCCCAGGAGGTCATGGCCCATTACGCGGTGGCCCAGGCCCACTTCCTTCGAACCTCCCTGCTCTACAAGCTGGGCCGCGAGGCCTCCATGGAGCAGGCCATCGCGGCCTACCAGGCGGTCATCGCCCTGGAGCCGGGTTTCACCTGGGCGCACAACGAGTTGGGGGAGGCGTATCTCGAGGATGCCAGGAGGGTGCTCGCGCGGGGAGGGGAGGCGGCACCGCTGCTGGACACGGCGGTGCGCCAGTACGAACGGGCCCTGGCGATCGATCCGGCATTCGCGCTGCCCGTGGGCGGCCTGCTGGAGGCCGCGAGGGTCCGGCTCGAAGCGGAGATCTCCCGGGAGCGCGAGGCGCCCGAGGCGTTCCAGGCGCTCTCCCATGCGGTGGCCCTGCTCGAGCGGACGGGCTCCAGCGCCTCGGTCGTGGCGCTCTGGAAGGCGCGCGCGCACCGGCTTCGTGCCCACCACGCTCTCGTGCTCGGCCGGGATGCTCATTCCTCATTGGTGGCCGCCGTCGAGGTGATCCATGCCGCCGCCGGAGAATCGCCGGAGGACTCCCGGCTGCTGAGGGAGTTGGTCCTGGATCGCCTCCTCGAAGCCGAGAACGAGCGGCGCCAGGGACGGGAGCCGGAGCTGGCGCTGCGGAAGGCACGGGCCGCGATGCGCAGGGTGAGTGCGGTGAGCACGACGCGCGCCGACCTGACCTGCAAGGCGGCGGGCCAGATGAGTCCGCCCTTGTCCAGGGAGTGCCAGCGCCTCCTGCGCGAGGCCAAGGCCTCCCTCCGTTGAAACAAAGACATACACGTTGTCGAACCCGGAGAACCCCATGCAGATGAAACGCACCCACCTTCTGTCCCTGCTCGTCCTCATGGCCGGCCTCGCTGGCTGTGGCAGCACCGAGGAGGGCCTCGAGCAGGGTCATCCACTCCCGGCCGCCGGCCAGACACTGTTGGGCGACGAGCGCGATCCGCCCAAGGGACTGAATGGCACGACCCCATCCTGCTTCTGGGCTCCGGGCTCCCAACAGGCGCTCAGGACCCTGGGCGCCGCCGCCCTCGATCAGGGCGCGGGGTTGCTGCCAGGCATCCCGCTGAGCCAGGTCTCCGCGTCATGCCGGCACGTGCTCCGCTCGGCCGTCGAGTGTGCCCTCACGCCCGAGCAGTCCGTGAGGGATCCCGTGACGGACGAGCTCTACACCGGGTGGTGGGGGCTGGCCCCCTCGTGGTCCAGCGGGGTCCTGGACACCGCGGGCCGCCGGTATGTGACGGCGTGCATGGTCCAGCGGCTGAACTACTACGGGGCCTCCGTCCCCATCCTCCTCGAGGGCCCTCACTCCGCCATCACGCGCAACACGTCCTATGACGCGCAGTACGCCATCGAGGAGTCCACCGTCTTCGGCGATCTGTTCTCGTCCACCGCGCCCCTGTTGGGACTCCTGCCCGCGTTCAACGTGTACGTGTGCTGGGAGTCCTTGCTGCCCCAATCCTGTGGCCTGCTGGGGCTGCCCCTGCTCGAGAAGCGCATCTGCGACGATGCGCCCCTGTGCGGCCTGGTCACGCTGGGGCCGTGCGACCTGTCCTGCGTGGAGAATGGTCCCTACTGGAAGTGCCGGTCGGGTCTGCTCTCTCCGTGGTGGACGGAGACGGTCCGGGTGAAGCTGGAAACCGCCACCTGCCAGTGAGTCCGGCGTCCGTTCAGAGGATGGCTCGGGATCGTGAAAGTCTGTACGCTTTCACACGCCCGCCCCCCCTCATGACGACCCCGCCGAGCCCTACATGGGGGAGGCTCCTGGCCCCTCCCCATGACCGCTCCGTCTCCGCAGAATCCCCCCCTCCAGGCGCTCGCTGACAGCATCTTCCAGGTGCAGCACCAGCCCCTGCTGCGCGCCTTCCTCGACAACTCCTCCGAGGGGCTGGGCATCGTCGATCCGAAGGGCCACCCGCTCTACATGAACGTGCGGGTCCAGCAGATCCTCGGCATCGGGTTGGCGGACGCCCGCCCGGAGGAATGGAGCGAGCGGTACGGCGTCTTCTACCCGGACTCCGAGACGCTGTTCCCCTCCGAGAAGCTCCCGCTCTACCGCGCCCTCCAGGGGGAACAGGCGGCTGATCAGGAGATCTTCGTCCGCAACGCCATCATTCCGGAGGGCCGGCACTTCCTCGCGCGCGCCTGGCCCGTGCGCGACGGCGAGGGCCAGCTCCTGGGCGCCATCCTCATCCTGCGCGATACCGAGATCGAACGCCGGGCCGAGGCCGAGCGGCGCCGCACCGAGCAGCGCTTCCAGCGCATCGTGGAGGCCGCCCAGGAGGGCCTCTGGACGCTCGACGCGCAGAGCCGCACCACCTACGTCAACCGCCACGCGGCCGGCATGCTCGGCTACTCACCCGAGGAGATGGTGGGAAGGCACGTCCTCGAGTTCGTCGATCCGGCGGACCACGGCCAGGCCCTCCAGGCGATCGAGCGGCAACAGCGCCAGGGCCTGAACTCCCTCCTGGATGACTTCAAGTTCGTGCGCAAGGACGGGACGTTCCTCTGGACCAAGGTCTCGGCATGTCCCGTCCATGACGACAGCAATGGCCAGTACACGGGCTCGCTGGCCATCGTCGTGGACATCACCCGGCGCCGCGAGGCCGAGGAGCAGGTGCGCCGGCTCAACGCGGAGCTGGAGCGCCGCATCGCCGAGCGCACCGCCCAGCTCGAGTTCTCCAACCGCGAGCTGGAGGCCTTCGCCTATTCCGTCGCGCATGATCTGCGCGCGCCCCTGCGCAGCATCTCCAGCTTCAGCCTCGCCCTGACCGAGGACTGTGCCGGGCAGCTCGACGCCACCGGCCAGCAATACCTGCAGCGCATCCGCGCCTCGGCCCATCGCATGGCCGAGCTCATCGACGGCATCCTCGCGCTCTCCCGGGTCAACCGCGCCGAGCTCGTGGTGAAGGACGTCCCCCTGTCCGACATGGCGCGCTCCATCTCCGAGCAGATCCAACGCTGGAAGCCCGGGCGCACCGTGAACTTCCGCATCCAGGAGGGCCTGGTGGCCCGCGGGGACGCGCAGCTGCTGCTCCTGGTGCTGGAGAACCTGATGGGCAACGCCTGGAAGTTCACCCGTGACACGCCGGTGGCGGAGATCGAGTTCGGCACGTTGCCGCGGACGGGGAAGGGACACATCTACTTCGTCCGGGACAACGGCGCGGGGTTCGATATGGAGTACCAGAAGAAGCTCTTCGGCGTCTTCCAGCGGCTGCACACGCAACAGGAGTTCGAAGGCCATGGGGTGGGACTGGCCACCGTGCAACGCATCATCCGCCGCCATGCGGGCCGGGTCTGGGGCGAGGGCCGGGTCGGGGAGGGTGCCACCTTCTACTTCACCCTCCACGAGGAGAGCGTCTCATGACTCATCCGAACCAGCGCGTCATCCTGCTCGTCGAGGACAACGAAGATGACGAGCTGATCACCCTCCGGGCGTTCCGCAAGAGCAACATCCACAACCCCGTGATCGTCGTCCGGGATGGAGCGGAGGCGCTGGACTACCTCTTCATCCAGGGCCGGCACGCGAACAGGGATCCGGAGATCCAGCCCCAGATCGTCCTGCTGGATCTGCACCTGCCGCGCATCGACGGCCTGGAGGTGCTGCGGCGCATCCGCTCCGACGAGCGGACGCGGACCCTGCCCGTGGTCATCCTCACCTCGTCCAAGGAGGAGCGGGATCTGGTGGAGGGCTACCAGCTCGGCGTCAACAGCTTCGTCCACAAGCCCGTGGACGTCACCGACTTCTTCGAGTCCGTGCGGCAGCTGGGCATGTACTGGCTCGTGCTCAACGAGCTTCCCGCCAAGAGAAAGTAGAACCCATGAAGGGACCCGAGCCGGAGCTCCACGCGTTGATGGAGCGCGAGTGGCTCGACGGCTCGCTCCCCCTGGACATCCTCGAGCGGCGGGTGGACGCCTGGGTGGAGCGGAGCCGGGCCGGGACGGCCTGAACCGCCATCCCGGCGGCGCGCTGACGAGACTCAGAGGGACGCGTCGGTGAGGAGGTAGCTCACCGTGCCGTTGCAGCTGTTGCTCGACCAGCAGCCGGCGCGCAGCTGGTGCGTGCCGTTGGTGCCCCACGGGACGACGTACTCGAAGGTGGAGAGGAGCCCACCGCACGCGTCGTCGTTGTAGGTCACCTGCGCGCCCGCCGCGGTGAACAGCCGCAGGTAGGTGTCTCCGGTGCCCGAGGCCCCCGTCACGTCGCAGGTGCCCACCTTGAGGCGCTGGCCCTCCACCAGGGAGAGATCGCGGTTGCTGGTGTTGACGGTGGCGCTGCTGGTGTTGCTCGCGCTGTAGGAGAACGAGCCGCGGATGTTCCACACCGCCGTGCCGCCGCAGCTGGTGCTGGACCAGCAACCGGCGCGCAGCTGGTACGTGCCGCTGGCCCCCGCCGGGACGGTATAGGCGAAGTTGGACAGGGCCCCGCCGCACGCGTCGTCGTTGGCCACCACCTCCGTGCCCCAGGGCGAGAACAGCCGCAGGTAGGTGTCTCCGGTGCCCGAGGCGCCCGCCACGCCGCAGGTGCCCAGCGTGATCGTCTCGCCGGCCATCAGGGGGATGTTCCGGGTGACGAAGTTGGCGGTGCTGCTGCCCGTGGCGCTCGCGTTGTAGGTGAGCTTGTTGCCGCCCACGCCGCACCACGCCTTGAGCTGGTTGAGCCGCAGGGCATCCTCCACCGCGTCGCCCGTGTTGTTGTCGTAGAGGTCACCCGTCTGCTGCATGAAGAAGCGCGTGTACAGCATGCAGTCCTGCGCGATGAACATCTTCTTGGGCACCGCGAACTGGTTGTCCCAGTCCATGGAGCGGATGAAGCCGAGCAGGAACTGGCCGTTGAAGCCGTTGGGCGCGTCATAGCCGTTCATCATCGCGTCCGAGGGGCTCGAGCCCACCGCGCCGAGCACCGACTGCCACTGGGGCCGCGTGTCGAGGAAGGACATCTTGATGGCGGCGTACGTGTTGTAGGCCGGGGCGAACCGGAACATGTCGAAGTGCCCGGCACCGTTGACCCACATCAGCTGATCCAACTGCTGGCTGGAGTAGGGCGTGTTCGCGGGATTGGCGGGTACCTCCTGGTCCACCTGGTAGGGCTCCGGATCCATGAGCGTCTTCCAGTAGTCGAGCTCTTCACCCGTGGCCTTCTTCACCACGTAGTTGAGGATGGCCTCCTTGAGGGCCTTGAACAGATCGATCTTGAAGGTGATGGCGGAGATGATGTTCTCGATGATGGCGGAGAGGGTGCAGATGGCATCCGGCGCACCCATCATCGAGCAGAGGTAGCGCTGCTTGTAGGTGCCCACGACGGCCTTGGCCGTATCGATGTCGGCCTTGTGGTTGGTCTGCATGAACAAGGCGCGCGCCACGTCGGTGCTGGCGGCCGGCCAGGCCTTCAGGCCGCGGTTGATGTCCCGGACCCAGGCCTCCATGTAATAGACGGGCAGACCGGCGATGACGTTGTAGGCGATGAGGAGCGCCTTGTAATAGGCGGCCTTGAGGCAGGCGCCGGGGCGGTACCAGGTGCACCGGTCCGCGTTCTCCTTGTACTTCTGCTTCAGCCAGCGGACGTGCTCGTAGTAGCCGTCGATCTTGTCCTCGAGGCCGGCGCGCAGCTCCGTGAAGAGGCGCGGCAGGCTGGCGGACTGGGTGTTCCGGGTGAGCTTCCAGACGTCGTTGCTCCAGCTGCCATCCCGCGAGCGCCGGGCGTCGATCATGTTGTCGTAGATGAAGGTGTTCACCGCCGAGGTGTCGATGGAGTAGTCGCTCAGGGCGGGGGTGCGGCGGCCCACGTGGCCCTCGGCGACGACGTGCCTCTTGGCGTTGCCGTCCGCGAAGTTGAAGGGCCCGCGCGCGTAGTGGTTGATGAAGGTGTGGCCGAACATGTCGCCGGCCGCGTGCGAGAGGAAGCCCATCACGAAGGCGCGCTGCTGCGGGGTGCTCGCCCGGGTGTAGAGGTGGCGCATCCAGGGATCCGAGTCGCTGCCGCTGTCCTCGCGGGCCGGGTGGATGACGCTCTGGCCGAAGAGCAGGTCCGGGTAGGCATCCGGACCCAGCACGCCCGCGCGGTAGTACGCCGGGTAGTCACGCAGCGCCTGGTAGATGCTGCTGGACACCGCGTAGGTGCCGATGAGGCCCGCCTGCTGGCGGTTGTAGAAGTCCACCTGGTTCAGCGAGATGGAGCCGTTCTGCGCCATGAGCTCCGCGCGGGCCTTCTCCGCGAGGTAGACGTGGGTGATGGGCTTCCACGCCCATGCCGGAAGCGAGACGCAGAGCACGGACAGGATGATGCAGGCCGCGAGCCGCGCCCGGGCAGCGGTAGAGAATGAAGTCTTCATGGAGAGATCTCTGAAGGAAGAAGAGGGAAGGGGAGTGGGGCCTTACGGGAGCGGGCCGCCGCTGCCGTCGCAGTTGGCGCCGGTGAGCGTGATGTTCCCCATGGAGACGGCGACGATGGGGGCGCGCGCGTCGTTGTCCTCGGTGACGTACAGGCGGTACTTGCCGTAGGAGCCCGGCGTGCTCACGGTGTAGTGGCGCTCCTCGTTGCCACCCCAGTTGATCTCGTTGGTGCGGCTGTCCACCGTCACCCAGGTGTCGCCGCCGTTCGAGCCCTGCAGCTGGAAGTCACGCGGGGCGCGCGACGTGAGCGTGCCGTTGATGAAGCGCAGCGAGTACCGGGTGATCTGCCGCGGCCCATCGCTGAACTCGTAGCCGATCCACACGGGGTTGCTCGTCCACGTCTCGGAGATCCACTGCGTGCCGTTGGGGTTGGAGTCGAAGGCCTGCCACGCCTCGTCCGTCGAGGTGTAGATGCCCGAGCGGGTCACGATGCCGCGCGGCGTGTTGGGGCCCGTCATCACCGGCACCTGGCTGGAGGCCGTGCAGCTCCAGGCGGACGTCACCGTGCGCGAGCCGCCGGGCCCGGGGGTGAGCGACAGCTCGGCCCGCGCCGACTGCGAGGCCGCGCCCAGCACCACCGCGGCGCCCTTGCCATCCGAGCGCGACACCACCTGCCAGTTGTCCATCCAGATCAGATCATCGCCGAGCGGGCTCGCCCGGCCCGCCCCGAGCACGGCGTGCGTCTGATCCGCCATGAGGAAGGCGACGCCCGACTTGTCGCTCGCGTCGTCGGCCACCTGCACCACCAGGTCGCGCCGGCCGTCCGCGTCGAAGTCGCCGTACTGGATGCAGGGCCGGGTGAGGCAGCTCACCGTCATGTCCGCGCCGTAGAGCGCCTTGACGCGCGCGGCCGCCCACTCACCGTCCTCGATGAAGGAGTTCCCCATGGGCGCCTCCACGCTGGGATCCACCGCCACCAGCGTGCTGGGCCGCGCGTAGGTGAACGTGC
Organism: Archangium sp.; assembly: GCF_057119385.1. Classification (NCBI taxonomy): domain Bacteria; kingdom Pseudomonadati; phylum Myxococcota; class Myxococcia; order Myxococcales; family Archangiaceae; genus Archangium; species Archangium sp. The sequence continues at coordinate 18,632 of NZ_DBNGVP010000093.1, forward strand.
CCAGCTCCGCCTCCACCTCCTGGAGGGCCTGGGTCTCCTCGGGCGTGTCCACCGGATCGCGCAGGCTCGCGCGCAACCGCTCCATGAGCTCGCTCGGAGCCGGGAAGGACTCGAAGGTCGGTTCGGTGTCCATCGCCAGCGCCGCCGCGCTCTTCGCGGGGGCCACGGACGATGCATCCACGGGGGTCCGGCTCTCGGTGCAGGCGGTGATGCCCACGCACAGCGGCATCAGGAGGTACCAGGTGTTGGATCGAATCACGGGCACTCAGGGGGTCAGGGGTGAAATGACGCGGCGTACGAGGCGCCAGCGACGTCCTCCTGTGTGCCAGAAATACAGTCTGGTCTCAAATGTCCATTTTTGTCGAAATGTCCCACCTGGGGTGCTGGAGGTGGCGTAGAAGGCCGCATGCCCACGACGCATGAACGGGTCCTCTCGGTGCAGGCGCTGCGCAAGCAGTACGGCGCCACCGTCGCGGTGGACGGCATCTCGTTCGACGTGGGCCGCAAGGAGATCGTCGGGCTGCTCGGCCCCAATGGCGCCGGGAAGACCACCACCATCAACATGATCCTCGGCGTCCTCGAGCCCACCGCGGGGACCATCCTCATCGAGGGCGTGGACCTGGCGAAGCGCCGCTCCCAGGCGCTCGAGCGCACCAACTTCGCCGCCGTCTACTCGCCCCTGCCCGGCAACCTCACCGTGCAGCAGAACCTGCGCGTCTCCGGCCTCATCTACGGCGTGAAGGGGCTCTCCGCCCGCATCGAGGAGCTGCTCGTCCAGTTCGATCTCGTCCGCTTCCGCCACACCAAATCCGGCGTGCTCTCCTCGGGCGAGCAGACGCGCGTGGCCCTCGCCAAGGCCATGCTCAACCGGCCGCAGCTGCTGCTGCTCGACGAGCCCACCGCCTCGTTGGATCCCGCCACGGCGCAGGACATCCGCGCACGCATCCGCGACTTCACCACCCAGGGGACGGGCGGCGTGCTGTGGACCTCGCACAACATGTACGAGGTGGAGGAGGTGTGCGACCGCGTCCTCTTCGTGTCGCGCGGGAAGGTGTTGCTCGAGGGGGACCCCAAGGCCCTGCCGCGCGAGCACGGCAAGGCGACCCTGGAGGAGCTGTTCATCACCGTGGCGCGGGAACCGCTCGCGCTGGAGCGAGTCTGAGCCCCATGGCCTTCAACCGCGCCGCCGCCATCGTCCTGCGCCAGTTCTATCTCATCCGCGGGAGCCCCTCGCGCATCTTCCCGCTCTTCGTGTGGGTGGCCATCGACATGGTGCTGTGGGGCTTCATGTCCCGCTACCTCAACAGCGTCACCGCGCCCGGGCTCGACTTCGTCCCCGCGCTGCTGGGCGCGGTGCTCCTCTGGGACTTCCTCACCCGCGTCATGCAGGGCGTCACCATGGCGTTCTTCGAGGACGTGTGGTCGCGCAACTTCCTCAACGTCTTCGCCACGCCGCTCTCCATCACCGAGTACGTGGGCGGGCTCGTGCTCTCCAGCATCGCGACGAGCTCCATCGGGCTCATCGTGATGGTCCTGGTCTCGGGCGCGGCGTTCGGCCTGTCCCTGCTCACCTACGGTCTGCTGCTCGTGCCGTTCCTGCTGGTGCTCTTCCTGTTCGGCATCGCGCTGGGCATCTTCGGGGCCGCCGTGGTGCTCCGGCTCGGGCCGTCCGCGGAGTGGTTCGTCTGGCCCATTCCCGCCGTGGTCTCGCCCTTCGCGGGCGTCTTCTATCCGCTCTCCACGCTCCCCGAGTGGATGCGGGCCATCTCGCACCTGCTGCCACCCTCCTACGTCTTCGAGGGCATGCGGACGATCGTCGCGGGCGGCCCCTTCTCGGGCACCTCGCTGCTGTGGGGCGTGGGGCTCGCCGTGCTCTACATCCTGCTGGCGAGCTGGTTCTTCACCCGCGTCTACCGCTACGCCGTGCGCACCGGCCTCATCGCCCGCTACAGCGCCGAGAGTGTGAGCTAGGGACGTCCTCCTCGCGAGGAGCTGTCCGCTAACGGACGGGCCCGCCGGATGCCTCGGAACGAAGCATCCGGGAAATAGTATTTTCCATGTGACGGCTGCGCTGATCCAACAGGAGGACGGCCATGGGTGACGTCACCGAGAATCCGTTCTACGTCCCGCCGCGGTCCTGAGCGAGGAAGGCCTGCCATTGGCCATGGAGCGCATCAACTCCCGCCTGTCGGAGCTCGTCGAACAGGAAGCGCTCGCGCTTCGCAGGCAGCTCAATGACCTGCACGCCCTGTTCGAGCTGCCCTCCGCCTGGCAGGGGCGGGAGCCCGAGGAGCTCGCTCGGAGCACCCTCGAGCTGCTCGTGTCCCGGCTGCGTCTGGATGTCGCGCTCCTGAAGCTCCAGGGGCCGGAGGGGCCCCTCGACTGCTGCTTTCCTCCGGACCTGGACCGCGAGGCGCTCCTGGCCGCGGGCGGTGAGGCGAACCCGGGCCCGCCGCCCACCTTCGAGCTGCCCCGGCCGAACGTCCTCGGCCGCACCACGGTCCGCCTGGCCACGGCCTCGCCCCTGGGAGAGCCCGGGACGATCGTCGCCGGCTCCTGGCGGGAGAACTTTCCCACGCCGCACGAGCAGCATCTGCTGCGGTTGATCGCCAACCAGGCCGCGCTCGCGCTGCAGTCGAGCCGGGAGGCACGGGCGCGGCAGAAGCTCGCCGAGGAGCGGGGCCGCCTCCAGCGCGTGAACTCCGTGCTGTCGATGCTCCACTCCGTCTCGGATGGGCTGTCGCGGACGCACACCTTCGCCCAGGTGGCGGACGTCATCCTCTCCTGGGGATTGGACGCCATGGGCGCCCACGCGGGGGGCATGTTCCTGGCGGACGAGACCGGGAGCGGGCTGCGGATGATCCGCGCCGTGGGCTACCCCGAGTCGATGCTGCGCGACTACGAGTACATTCCGGTGGATGCGGAGCTGCCGCTCGCCGAGGCCTTCCGGCAGAAGCGGGGCCTCTTCAGCAATGACTACCGGGGCAAACCGCGCTGCTACGCCGCCGTGCCCCTGCTGGTGGATGACCGGTGTCTGGGCGCGCTCGGCTTCAACTTCCCCGAGCCCCGGCCCTTCGAGGACGACGAGCGCGCCTTCATCCAGGCCCTGGCCCATCAAGCGGCCCAGGCGTGTGATCGCGCCCGGTTGCTGGAGGCCGAGCGGCGGGCCCGGCTCATGGCGGAGGCCCGGCAGCAGCGCGCGGATCTCCTGTCGGAAGCCAGCGCGATGCTCGGCTCGTCGTTGGATCTGGAGGCGGCCCTCACCTGGGTGGCCAACCTCCTGGTGCCCGGCTTCGCCGACTGGGTCGTCATCCAGATGGTGGAGCGCACCCCCTCGGGGGCCGACGAGACGAAGACGCTGGCCGTCCACCGCGAGCCGGTGAAGGCCGGGCTCGCGCGGGAGCAGGGCCTGTCGCTGCTGTCCACGTGGAGCGAGCCGCGCTCCTGCATCACCAACAACTCGGTGCTGGCTCCGATCGCGGCACGGGGCCGGGTGCTCGGGGCCATCGTCCTGGGCGCCGAGGAGGTGGGCCGCTACGACACCGAGGCCCTGGAGCTCGTCGAGGAGCTGGGGCTGCGCGCGGGCGTGGCGCTCGACAATGCCCGCCTCTACCAGGAGGCGCGCGAGGCGGATCGCCGCAAGGACGAGTTCCTCGCGATGCTCGGCCATGAGCTGCGCAATCCGCTCTCGCCCATGGTCACCGCCCTCCAGTTGATGCGGATGAAGGACGGCTCCACCTCCGAGCGGGAGCGGACCATCATCGAGCGCCAGGTGGAGCACCTCACCCGGCTCGTGGATGATCTGCTCGACGTGTCGCGCATCACCCGGGGAAAGGTGCAGCTCAAGCGGGCGCGCATCGATCTCATGGCCGTGCTGCTCGAGGCCGCCGAGATGGCGAGCCCCCTGTTGGAGCAGCGCGCGCACTTCCTGGAGCTGCCCCCGCCGGCCGGACCGCTCATGGTGGACGGGGATCCCGCCCGGCTCGCGCAGGTGCTGGCGAACCTGCTCAACAACGCGGCGAAATACACGGATCCCGGCGGGCGCATCGTCGTCACCGCGGTGGGGGAGGGCGAGCAGGCCGTGGTGCGGGTCCGGGACAATGGCGCGGGCATCGCGCCTGGCATCCTCCCGCGCGTCTTCGACATGTTCGTCCAGGAGGGCCGGTCCATCGATCGGTCCCAGGGAGGGCTCGGCCTCGGGCTGGCCATCGTCCGCAGTCTGGTCGAGCTGCATGGGGGCACCGTCTCGGTCCACAGCGAGGGCCTGGGCCGTGGGAGTGAGTTCGTGGTGCGCCTGCCGCTCGCCGCACCGCAGCATGCCGGTGCCGGGGGGGAGGATCGGAGCCCGCCGCCCGAGGTCCCCACCATCCAGGGAGACCCCGGCTCCTTGCGGCTGCTCCTGGTGGATGACAACCGCGACGCCGTCGAGCTGCTCACCGAGTTCCTGGGCTCGAAGGGGTACGTGACGCGGATGGCCCTGGATGGCCCCAGCGGGCTCGAGGCGGCCAGCGCGTTCCAGCCCCACATCGCGCTGCTGGACGTGGGCCTCCCGGTGATGGATGGCTACGAGCTCGCGTCGAAGCTGCGCCAGGAGCCTTCCTTGAAGGGCATCAAGCTGGTGGCCATCACGGGGTACGGACAGGACTCCGACCGCCACCGGGCGCATGCGGCGGGGTTCGATCTCCACCTGGTCAAGCCCATCGATCCCGGCCAGCTGCTCCGGATCCTCCGCGAGCTGGCCCAGGCGCCCGTGGAGGCCGAAGTCCGGGATTAAGTTCGGAGCTTCGCTGTTGGGGCGCGGACTTTTTTCCAAGGGCTCGTATGACCTCCCAGAACCGACGTTTCCCGGGTGCCGCGCGACGCGTGGTGCTCACGGCCAGTGCATCCGCTCTGCTCGCCGCGTGTGTCACCTCCGCACCCATGGACAAGAAGGCCGCCGCGCCTCCCGCCCATGGCGGCTTCGGTGTCGACACCGCCGGCATGAACACGGCCGTGGCGCCCGGCGACAACTTCTACCGCTACGTCAACGGCACGTGGCTCGAGCAGACGGAGATCCCCGCGGACCGCTCCAGCTACGGCATGTTCACGAAGGTGGCGGAGGAAGCGAGCCGCCGCACCCGCGCCCTGATCGAGGAGGCCGCGAGCACCAACGCCCCCGCGGGCAGTGAGGTCCGCAAGCTGGGAGATCTCTTCGCCAGCTACATGGACGAGGCGGGCATCGAGGCGAAGGGGCTGGCGCCCATTCAGCCCGAGCTCGGGCGCATCGCCGCCATCACCACCCGGAAGGAGCTGTCCGCGGCGCTCGGGGACACGCTGCGCGCCGACGTGGACGCGCTCAACACGGGCGATGTCACCACGGACCGGCTCTTCGGCCTCTGGGTGACCGAGGACATGAATGATCCCTCGCGCTACGCCGCCTACCTGCTGCAGGGGGGCCTGGGCCTGCCGGATCGCGACTACTACCTCGTGGACAACGCCCGGTTCACCGAGGTGCGCCAGAAGTACCAGCAGCACATCGCCGCCATGTTGAGCCTGGCGGGCATCCCCGACGCGGAGGCCCGGGCGAAGCGCATCTTCGAGCTCGAGCGGGAGATCGCCCGGGTGCACTGGAACCAGGTGGACACGCAGGACGTGGCCAAGGTCAACAACCCCTGGCCCCGGAGCGAGCTCGCGAAGCGCGCCCCGGGTCTCGACTGGGATGCGTACCTGGAGGCCGCGGGGCTCGGGAAGCAGCAGGAGCTCATCATCTGGCAGCCGAGCGCGCTGACGGGCATCTCGAAGCTCGTGGGCAGCGAGCCGGTGGAGACCTGGAAGGACTACCTGGCCTTCCACGCCCTCGAGCGTGGCGCGCCCTTCCTGACCAAGGCCTTCGTGGACGAGAACTTCGCGTTCACCGGCCGTGTCCTCACCGGCACGCAGCAGTTGCGCGAGCGCTGGAAGCGCGGCGTGGACGTCACCGGCGCCGCGATGAGCGAGGCGATCGGCAGGCTGTACGTGGAGAAGTACTTCCCGCCGGAGGCCAAGGCGGAGGCTGACAAGATGGTGCGCAACATCGTCAAGGCGTTCGGCCAGCGCATCGACGCGCTGGCGTGGATGTCCCCGGAGACGAAGGCGCGCGCGAAGGAGAAGCTGGGTACCCTGCAGGTGGGCATCGGCCACCCGGCGAAGTGGCGGGACTACTCGGGGCTGGAGATCGTCCGGGGGGATGCCTACGGCAATGCCGAGCGCGCCTCGCGCTTCGAGTACCAGCGCAACCTGGCCAGGCTGGGCAAGCCGGTGGACCGGTCCGAGTGGTTCATGCCGCCGCAGTTGGTGAACGCGCTGAACTCGCCGCAGCAGAACTCCATCATCTTCCCCGCGGCCATCCTGCAGCCGCCGTTCTTCGATCCGAACGCGGAGCCGGCGGTGAACTACGGCGCCATCGGCACCGTCATCGGGCATGAGATCGTGCACAGCTTCGACGACGTGGGCGCGCAGTTCGACGCCCGGGGCAAGCTGGCCAACTGGTGGACGAAGGAGGACGCGGAGAAGTTCAAGGCCGCCGGTGAGGCGCTCGTCGCGCAGTACAACACGTACCGCCCGTTGCCGGACCTGGCGGTGAATGGCGAGCTGACCCTGGGAGAGAACATCGCGGATATCGCCGGGGTGGCGATCGCCCTGGATGGCTACCGGATGTCGCTGGGCGGCAAGCCGGCGCCGGTGCTCGAGGGCTTCTCCGGTGAGCAGCGCTTCTTCCTCGGCTTCGGGCAGATGTGGCGCAACAAGTACCGCGAGCCCTTCCTGCGCCGCATCCTGATGACGGACGGGCACTCGCCGGGCGAGTACCGCGTCGCGACGGTGCGCAACATCGACGCCTGGTACCAGGCCTTCGGGGCCACGCCCGGACAGACGCTCTACCTCACGCCCGAGCAGCGCGTGCGCATCTGGTAGAGCAGGGCGGGGGGGATGCGGTAGACCGTTCCGGCATCTCCTGCGTTGAAGCGATCCTGGGACTCCCAGAGGAGAAGAATCACCGTGTACGCCCCCCTACGCCTGCTGCTGCTCGCCACCCTCCTGGTGCCTGTTCTCGCCTCGGCCCAGGGCATGCTGCTGCCCACCACACCCAACACCCGGCCGCTGGCCATCAAGAGCCAGCGCGTGAGCGTGGAGCTCCAGGACGGCACCGCCATCACCCGCGTGGAGCAGGTCTTCCAGAACGACGGCCCCTCGCAACTGGAGGCGCACTACATCTTCCCCCTCCCCAAGGGGGCCGCGCTCTCCGGCTTCTACCTCTGGGTCAACGGCAAGAAGACCCGGGGCGAGGTGCTGGAAAAAGAGAAGGCCACCACCATCTACGAGGGCATCGTCCGGAGGCTGGCGGACCCCGGGCTCCTGGAGTACGTGGACTCGGACGTGTTCCGCATGCGCGTGTTCCCCGTGCCCGCACGCGGCGAGCAGCGCGTGGAGCTGACCTTCAGCCAGGTGCTGGACTACTCCGCCGGCCTGTACCACTACCACTACCCGCTGGGTGCCACCGCCAAGGGCCAGCCCGCGGACTGGCGCGTGGTGGAGGCCAAGGCCACCCAGGACTTCACCTTCAGCGCTCGCGTGTCCACGAAGACGCCGCTGCGCAGCATCTACTCGCCCACCCACCGCATGGACGTGTCCCGCCGGGGTGAGTCCAGCGCCGTGGTGGGCCTGGAGCAGGGGGGCGGGGCCGATCTCTCCAAGGACCTGGATCTCTATTTCTCCGTCTCCGACAAGGCGGTGGGGTTCTCGCTGCTCACCTACAAGGAGAAGGACGAGCCCGGCTACTTCCTCGCCCTGCTCGCCCCGAAGGCGGAGGTGAAGCCCGACGAGATCGGCTCCAAGCGCGTCACCTTCGTCATCGACACCTCGGGCTCCATGCAGGGCGAGCGGATGAAGATCGCCCGGGACGCGCTCAAGTACTGCGTCACCCGGCTCAACCCCCAGGACACCTTCAACGTGGTGCGCTTCTCCACGGACGTGGAGCCCCTCTTCCCGGGGCTGAAGCCCGCCAACGAGGAGAACATCCAGAAGGCCGTGTCCTTCGTGGAGCAGCTGGAGGCCATCGGCGGCACGGCCATCGACGACGCGCTGGTGCGCGGCCTCCAGGACAATGACGGGCAGTCTCCCACGCCGCACCTGCTGCTGTTCATCACCGACGGACAGCCCACCATCGGAGAGACGGACGAGGCGGTGATCGCCCAGCACGCCAGGAGCGGCCGGAAGAACAGGACGCGTCTGTTCACCTTCGGCGTGGGCGACGAGCTGAACGCGCGCCTGCTGGACAGGCTCTCCGCGGACGGCAATGGCACCTCGGACTTCGTCCGCGACGGCAAGGAATTCGAGACCAAGGTCTCCAGCTTCTACGACGCGGTCAGCAACCCGGTGCTGGCCGACCTGTCCATCGATCTGTCCTCCATCGACGCGTACGATCTGTACCCGCGCAAGCTGCCGGATCTCTTCAAGGGCTCGCAGGTGGTGGTGATGGGCCGCTACCGCAAGCCCGGGGACGCCAAGGTGGTGCTCACCGGCCATGTGAACGAGTCGAAGCGCACCTTCGAGTACGGCACCACCGCGCCCCGCGAAGCCACGCGCGACGACTTCATCCCCCGGCTGTGGGCCATCCGGAAGGTGGGCTTCCTGCTGGAGGAGATCCGTCTGCGCGGTGAGCGCCCCGAGCTGCGCGACGAGGTCGTCACCCTGGGCAAGAAGTTCGGCATCGTGACGCCCTACACCAGCTACCTCGTGGTGGAGGACGAGCCGATGGTGGCCAACCGGCCGCCGCAGCCCGTCACGCGCCCCTGGCGGGATGACCGGAGCCAGGAGGAGTCCCGGTCCGCTCCGCGCAAGTCCGCGCGGTCCGAGGAGGACGTCGATGGCGTGTTCTCCGGTGGGCCCGCGAGCGGGGCGGGTTCGGGTGGCGCCATGGCTTCCGCGGCGCCCGCGGCGCCCGCCGAGTCCCTGTCCGTGGCCGAGGGCAAGGGCGGCGTGGCCGTCTCCCGCGCGACCCGGAAGATGAAGGAGCAGGAGCGCGGGCCGTCCGCCAGCGATCCCGTGCGCGTGGCCGCCGGCCGCACGTTCCTCTACCGGGATGGCGGCTGGATCGACTCCGAGGCGCTCTCCAACCCGGGCAAGCAGCTCAAGGTGAAGTTCCTCTCCAAGGCCTACTTCGAGCTGCTCAACGCCCGGCCCGAGCTCAAGGCCGCCTTCGCCCTGGGCGATCGGGTGATGGTCCAGGTCGCCCGGGGCAAGAGCATCATCGTCGGCCAGGAAGGTGAGGAGGACGCCGCCAAGGTCCTCGCCTTCCTCAAGTAGCCCTCCGAACGGGTGTGGTGCGGGCCACGCGAGCCTGGATGCGATAGCCTGCGCGGCATGACGCCCCACACCCCCACGCTGTACCTGGATGATGCCGCGGTGCGTCGGCTGCTGCCCCTGGGCAAGCTGCTCGAGGGGATGCGCCGCGCGCTGATCGATCTGTCCGAAGGCCGTGTCGTGCAGCCGCTTCGCAGCGTGATGGAGTTGCCGCAGGTCGAGGGCATGCTCTTCCTCAAGCCGGCGATGACGGGCGAGGCGCTCGCCACCAAGCTGATCACGCTGTATCCGGGCAACCCGGCGCGGGGTCTTCCGACCCTGCTCGCCACCATCGTCCTGATGGATCCACGGACCGGCCGGACCCTGGCCGTCATGGACGGCACGTGGATCACCGAGCTGCGGACCGCCGCCGTCTCCGCGGTGGCCGTCGACGCGCTGACCACGCCAGGCCCCAAGGTGGTGGCGATGCTGGGCAGTGGAGCGCTGGCACGCAGCCACGCGCTCGCGCTGCGCGCGGTGCGGCCGGTCTCGGAGATCCGCGTCTGGAGCCGCGATCCGGCCAACGTCGCGCGCTGCGCCGCCGAGATCGCTGGCCGTGCCTGCGCCACCGCCGAGGAGGCCGTGCGAGGCGCCGACATCGTCTGCACCGTCACCAACGCGACCGAACCCGTGCTGCGCGGCGCCTGGCTCGAGCCGGGTGCCTTCGTGGCGGCGATCGGCGCGCCTCGCCCCAACTGGCGGGAGCTCGATGACGAGGCCATGCGCAACGTGGTGGTCGCGGACAGCCGCCACGCCGCCCAGCACGAGGCGGGCGACGTCATCCACACCGGCGCTCCGATCCACGCCGAGATCGGTGAGATCCTCGGGGGGAGGGCACCGGCCCCGGCCGCGGGCCGCACGGTGATCTTCAAGGCGCTGGGTCAGGCCGTCGAGGATGCGGTCGCGGCGCACCTGGTCTACAGCGCGGCCCTGGCCGAACGGAACGCCGCCCACACGGGGGAGGGTTGACGTGGGAACCGAGGATCTGCGCGCGGACGTCGCCATCGTCGGGGCCGGCATCGCTGGTGCCTCGATCGCCTGGTGGTTGACCCGCCTGGACCCCAAGCTCTCGGTCGTGCTGCTCGAGCGGGATACCGGCTTCGGGTCTTCCTCCTCGCAACTCTCGGCCAGCTCGATCCGCCAGCAGTTCAGCACGCCGGTCAACATCCAGATGTCGCAGTTCGGTCTGGAGTTCCTGCGCGGCGTTCCCTCCCTGCTCGCCGTCGAGGGCGAGGCGGTGGAGATCGGCCTGACCCTGCCCGGTTACCTGTTCCTCGCCTCGCCAACGCAGGCCGAGGTGCTGCGCGCCCAGAACGTGATCCAGCGCGCTCATGGCGCCCGCATCGAGCTGCTCGGGCCGGATGCGCTCGCCGCGCGTTTCCCCTGGCTGAACACCGCCGATCTCGCGCTGGGCTCGCACGGTGTCGATGTCGAGGGATGGTTCGACGGCCCGGCGCTGCACTCGGCGCTGCTGCGCTCGGCGCGCGCCCAGGGCGCCCGGCTGGTGCGGGCCGAGGTGTCGGACTTCGAGTTCGCGCCCAGCGCGCCCGGTGCCTCGCCGGACTCGAGGCGGGTCGCCGCGTTGCGCCTGGCGGACGGCCGCAGGGTCGTCTGCGGTCAGGCCATCAACGCGGCGGGGGCCTGGTCGAGGCGCCTGGCGGCGGCGGCCGGCATCGAGCTGCCGGTGCATGCCCGCCGGCGGACGGTCTTCGTGCTGTCCTGTCCGGCCTCGCTGCCCGGATGCCCGCTGGTCATCGACCCGGAGGGATTCTGGTTCCGGCCCGAGGGCAAGCACTTCATCTTCGGCACCACCCCGGACCCCGATGCCGATGATCTGCCGCTCGAGCCCAACCTGACCGAGTTCGACGAGGAGGCGTGGGCGGCGCTCGCCCACCGTGTCCCGGCCTTCGAGTCGCTGCGCGTCGAGCGCGCCTGGGCCGGCTACTACGAGATGAACCAGTTCGACCACAACGCGCTGCTGGGCCTCCATCCCGGCTTCGCGAACCTGTGGTGCGCCACCGGCTTCTCCGGGCACGGCATGCAGCAGGCCCCGGCCGCCGGCCGCGGGATCGCCGAGCTCCTGCTGTACGGCGCGTTCCGCACGCTCGACCTGTCCCCGCTCTCCGTCGGGCGGATCGCCGAGGGCCGCCGGGTGCTCGAATCCAACGTGATCGGCTGATATCTAGAGACCCCCATGACCCACGCCATCCTCGACGTGCTCGGCCTGTCCGAGCGCAACCCCGGTACCTACCTCGGCAACGGTGAGTGGTCCGGCACCTCCCCGGACGCCGACATCCAGGTCGTCAATCCGAGCAACGGCCAGCCCCTGGCCCGCGTGTCCTCGGCCAGCGCGGAGGATTACGAGACCCTCGTGCGCAGGGCGGCGCAGACCTTCGCCACCTGGCGCTCGATGCCCGCGCCCCGGCGCGGCGAGGCCATCCGCCTGTGCGGCGAGGCGCTGCGCCGGCACAAGGACGCGCTCGGCTCGCTGGTCTCCCTGGAGATGGGGAAGATCAAGGCCGAGGGTGACGGCGAAGTGCAGGAGATGATCGACATCGCCGACTTCGCGGTGGGCCAGTCGCGCATGCTCTACGGCCTGTCCATGCACTCCGAGCGCCCCGGCCACCGCATGTACGAGCAGTGGCATCCGCTGGGCATGGTGGGCATCATCAGCGCCTTCAACTTCCCGGTCGCCGTGTGGGCCTGGAACGCGTTCATCGCCGCCGTCTGCGGCAACATCTCCCTGTGGAAGCCCTCGCCCAAGACGCCGCTGACGGCCATCGCCGCCACGCGCATCTGCAACGAGGCGCTGAAGGCGGGCGGCTTCCCCGAGGTGTTCTTCCTCCTCAACGACGGCGGCAACGCGCTGGCACAGCGGTTGGTGGATGATCCGCGCATCGCGCTGGTGAGCTTCACCGGCTCCACCGCCGTGGGCCGTCAGGTCGGTGCGCGCGTGGCCCAGCGGATGGGCAAGAGCCTGCTGGAGCTCGGTGGCAACAACGCCATCATCGTGGACCGCACCGCCGACCTGAAGCTGGCGATTCCGGCCATCGTGTTCGGCGCGGTGGGCACCGCCGGCCAGCGCTGCACCACCACGCGCCGGCTCATCGTGCACGAGTCCATCGTGGATGACGTCGTGGCCAGGCTGAAGGCCGCCTACGCGCAGGTCGAGGCCCGCATCGGCGATCCGCTCCAGCCCGGCACCCTCATGGGGCCGCTCATCGACGCGGAGGCCGTGCGGCGCTTCGAGGCCGCGGTGGAGAAGGCCCGGGCGTCCGGCGGCACCGTGGTGAGCGGAGGCAAGGCGCGGAGCGGCCCGGGCCACTTCGTGCTGCCCACCCTCATCACCGGCGTCCAGCCCACCGACGAGGTGGTGCGGACCGAGACCTTCGCGCCCATCCTCTACGTCATGCCCTACCGGACGCTGGAGGAGGCCATCGCCATCCAGAACGGTGTGCCGCAGGGGCTCTCCTCGGCCGTGTTCACGCAGGATCTCAAGGTGGCCGAGCAGTTCCTGTCCGCGGCCGGCTCCGACTGCGGCATCGCCAACGTGAACATCGGCACCTCGGGTGCGGAGATTGGCGGCGCCTTCGGTGGCGAGAAGGAGACCGGCGGTGGCCGCGAGTCCGGCTCCGACTCGTGGAAGGCCTACATGCGCCGGCAGACCAACACCATCAACTACTCCGACGCGCTGCCGCTGGCCCAGGGCATCAAGTTCGATCTCTGACACCGCCACCGGCGTAGCCCGGCGCGCTACTTCCCGGTCGACCGGAGGACGCGGGCGAGGGCGGCGAAGTCGAAGTGCTCCATCAACTGCGTCCGGTGGTTGTGGTTGTGTTCCGCCTCGGTGGAGTGACGGCCGTCGAGGACCTCGATCACCAGGTAGCGGAGCGTCCCCTTGTCCGCCCCGGGCTTCGACAGCGCCGGGTTGAGGGCGAACAAGCCCAGGGCAGGAGCCACACACCTTCCGCCCGTCACGTTCTCCTCCAGGCCGCCTTTGAGGAACTCCAGGCAGGCCGGTTGGGCGCGCTGCTCCGGGGACAGCGAGGCCAACCGGCCGCGGAGCTCGTCACGGGGCGCTTTCGCCTTGGCGAGGAGCTCCTGGTTCTGTTTGTCGGCCTGCTGGATGTTGGTTGCGAGCATGGAGCGCATCTTGGCGTCGGCCTTCTCCAGGTTGCGCCCGTACTGCGAGTGCATGTCGTTGACCCATTCCTCGTGCCGTTGCCCGGCCTGCTCCGCTTCCTCCACCTGCTGCTGCGCCTTGCGCTCCGCGGACTTCAGGTAGCGCTCCATCGTGACGGGAACCAGTGCCGGCTCACGGTCGCGCGTGATGACGTAGTAGCGGCGGCTCCTGATCTGGATGAGGAACAGGCCGTCATCCAGCTTCGTATACGTCTGCGGCGCGAGCATCCAGCCCGCGTCGTCCTGGCTGTAGCCGGCGTTCTGGTTGTGGAAGGGGGCGTAGTTCAGGTTCATCTCGACACTGCTGTTGACGATCTTCGCCGCGCGGCAGGTCTGACCGGACATCTGCGCCAGGTAGGAGATGTTCACCTTGCCCTGGGCCTGGTTGGGGGTCAGCGGCACGCGGAAGACCTCGCGTTGGAGCGCGATGCACACGGGCGGAGCCGGCGTGTTGACGGCGGGGATGGAGGCCAGATGATTCGTGATCGCATCCACGCCCGCGTAGAAGGTGGCGATGTCCTTCGCGGACAAGCCCTGGATCTTCACCTTGGCCAGGGGATCGATCCGGAATCGAGCCGAGGACTCGGCCGCCACCGGTTGCGCGGCGAGAAGCAGCAGGACCAGGGGAAACAGGTGGGTTCGGTGCATGAGGGGTGTCTTAGCCCAATCCGGGAGGGCATTGGCGCCGGAGAGCGGGTAGGGTGCCGCGCATGAGTGAAGCACCCCCGGTCCGTCCCGCCCGGACCTTCCCCCCCATCCCCGCCGTGCTCCTCGCCGTCGTGAGCGTGCAGGGCGGCGCCGCCTTCGCCAAGGATCTGTTCCCCGCGCTCGGCTCGGCGGGCACCGCGGGCCTGCGCATCGGGTTGTCCGCGCTCCTGCTGTGCGCCGTGTTCCGTCCGCCGCTCACCCGGCTCACCCGCGCGCAGTGGGCCGCCGTCATCCCGTATGGCGTGGTGCTCGGCTCGATGAACCTGAGCTTCTACAAGGCGCTCGAGCGGATTCCCCTGGGCCTGGCCGTCACGCTCGAATTCGTGGGGCCCCTGGCCGTCGCGGTGCTCGGGTCTCGGCGTGCCTCGGACTTCCTGTGGGCCGTGCTCGCGGCGGCCGGCATCGCCCTCATCGCCCCGTGGCGAGGTGAGGCCAGTGCGCTGGATCCGCTCGGCGTGCTGCTGGCGCTCTTCGCGGGGGCCTGCTGGGGCGTCTACATCGTGCTCGGCGGGCGCCTGTCCCGCGTGTTCCCCGGAGGGCGGAGCGTCGCGACGGGCATGGTGTTCGCCGCCCTGACGGTGCTGCCCTTCTCGCTCGCGGAAGGGCTCGCGGCCCGCGTGACGCCTCCGTTGTTCGCCGCGGGCCTGGCCGTCGCGCTCCTCTCCAGTGCGATTCCGTACACCCTGGAGATGCTGGCGCTGCGGGAGCTCTCGAGCCGCACCTTCGGCATCCTGATGAGCCTGGAGCCCGCGGTCGCCGCCCTCGCGGGCCTGGTGTTCCTGCGTGAGCGGCTCGCCGTGACACAGTGGCTCGCGCTGGTTCTCGTGAGCGCCGCGTCCGCCGGAGCCGCACTCACCGCACGGCGCGTTCCTCCACCCGTGGAGGCCTGAGCGCCACGAAGGGGCGGGGTCCCCGGTGCTGTGCCACAATGGGATCCATGCCCTCCCAGCCCGCCATCCGTGGCTTCGCCTGCAGGGTGCTCCTCGACGGTGCCCGGGCCCTGCCCGCCGACAAACAGCAACGGGTGCTGTCGCGAGTCCCTCCGCAGACGCTCGCGCTCTTCGAGTCCGCTCCCCGGATGGGGTGGGTTCCCATCGAAGAGAGCATGAAGCTCACCGAGCCCCTCCACGCCGTGCTGGGCACCCCCGGCTTCCGTCAGTTCCTCGCCACCCAGGCGGACCGCATCGCGGCCTATCCGCTGCTGCAGACCTTCTTCGACGGCGCCGTGCGGCTGCTGGGCCTCACGCCCCAGGCCCTGCTCAAGTGGTCCACCTATGCGTGGGAGCAGGCATTCCGCGACTGCGGCCGGCTCGTGTTCCAGCCCCTCGGCGAGTCGGATGAGGGCCGCCGGGTGGAGATGCGGCTGGAGGACGTCCCGCCCATCCTGCTGATCGAGGGCACCTTCGCGCAGGCGCTCGCGGGGGCCTTCGAGATGTTCCTGCACCGCTGCAATCGCAAGGGACGGGTGGAGCTGCGGCCCGTCGGCTCGCGCGCCACCCGTTTCGTGTACGACGTCTCCTGGGAGTAGGGATTTCCCACGAGCGCGAGCACTGGTCCAGGGTGCTCGAAGGGCTCGCGCCTACCAGGTGACCGCTCCGGGTGACTCGAGCGGTGCCGTGCCCCCCACCGGACCGGTGGGGTAGGCGCACGCACGTCCCGGCCGGGCTCCGCCGAATTCCTGCATCAATTTCCAACTCACGGGCTCATCTGCATTGAGGCGGGTCGATGAGGACCAGCCCAAGGGGGGAACCCGATGATTCCTGTCGTCATGGCGCTGTCCATGTTGCTGTCGAGCATTCCGAGTGAAGGGCGAGCTCCATCGAGCGCGAGCCTTCCCTCGACACCTGGCGTGTCGCTTCTCGAGCCCCGGGACACGCATCCGGCCTTCAACCACTCACTCCTCGCGCAGGCCGGCGCTTCCCCTCGGAAGACCTACAAGAAGTTCCTCATCATCCGTCAGGGAGGCGAGCGCATCGAGGGCAGCGAGGGGGTGCTGCAGGCGAATCGCCTCACCGGCAAGACGCTCTCCGGTGAGTCCGTCGACATGGCCGTGGGGGACATCAAGACGCTGTACTCCAGCCAGGGCTCGCCGGTCGGATCCGGGGCCTTGTGGGGTGGAGTCACCGGGCTGGTCGTCACCGGAGTGTGCGCGCTGCCCCTGCTCAGCATCCCCCACTTCTTCTCGTATGACGGCGCCATCCTCGGCACCGCGATTGGCCTCGGCGCGGGGACCCTGATCGGCGCCGGGCTCGGCGCATGGATCGGCTCGATGGGGGATGGCTGGCAGGTCGAGCCCATCGTCGCACCCGGCAAGCTCTATGTGCTCCAGCTCACCTTCAAAGTGTAGTCCCCACCCCACGACGACTCCTTGGACAAGACCATGAACTCCCATTCCGCTGGCCGGATCATGATCGCGGCCTTCGCGCTGCTCTTCTTCGGATGCGTCCCCGCGCGCGTCTCCCTCAGGCAGGACTTCTGGAAGGACTCTCGACACACGGTCGGCGTCGCGGTGGGGCAGATGCCACCCCTCCATGTCTACCCCCTCCCCGAGGCCGAAGCGGCCGCCATGGGCCCGCTCCAAGGGGCGGTCTACATGGAGATCCGCCATCAGAAGACCGGAACCCTGGAGTCCCACCTCCAGCTCGTCGACGTGAGCAGGTTCGGAGCGGTTGCCGACCACTACGTGGAGAAGCTGCAGGCGCTCGGCTTCTCGGCCAGGAAGCTCTCCGGGCCGGTGAACATGGAGAGCCTGCCCCCGTTCCAGGCGAAGGAGTCCGGCGAGTTCGCGCGGAAGGACATGCGGTCACTCGCGCAACAGGAGGGCATCGACATGCTCGTCCTGCTCTCGGTGGACCGGTGTGGAACCAAGATGCTCCCGTTCTGGGAGATGGAAGCGATGTGCGTGGCCAGCGGAGAGCTGATCGACTTGAGGACGAACCGGGTCGAGTGGCGGGCACGCATGGAGGAGGAGGAGGGGACGAAGCCCATCAAGGAGTGGAATCAGGCCCCCGACTTCCCCGGTGTCAGCAAGAGCCTCGGCGAGGCGGTCACCCAGGCCCAGCAGTACCTGGTGAGGGACTTCTTCCGGGGCACCCCGGGCGCCCCCCCGCCTGGCTGCTCGGAGACACCGGAGTTCCGGGCGGCCTCGGCCGTGGAGAAGAAGCGGCTGCTCAGTGAGTGCGCCAAGGCGAAGTCCGCTTCAGCCGCCCCCTAGCGCCAGACTCACGTCCGGGCCATCACGGGGAAGCGGTGGGGCTGGCGGGACAGGGGCAGCTTGCGCACGAACAGGTCCGCCTCGAGGTCCTCGCCGGCCTCCTCCGCGCCGGGCCACCAGCGCTCCGGCGTGAAGCCAAACCGGATGCTCCGGATGGGCCGATCAATCAGGCGCGGAACCTGGGCGCGCAGATCGAAGGGCTCGCGGGCGAAGATGTCGTCGAGGTACAGCGTGTCGCCCTCGACGTCCGCGAACACCCACGCGTCGGCACCGAGTCTCCGCAGGGGCCGGGCGAACCCGGCCGCCGCGTACCAGCTCGCGATCGCCGCGTAGTCCCGCGCGCCGAAGCGCTCCGTCACCGGGAGCCCCTCGCGCGAGAGCGTGGCGAGCTCCGCGCGCACCTGTGCGTCCTCCAGGTCGAGCGTCGGCGCTGGCGGGCCTTCGGGGACGGCCTCGTGCCTGGCGGCGAAGAGCGTCTGCGGCCAGGGCTCGAAGCCGAAGCGCGGGTAGAACTGGCGCACCTTCGGGTTGGCGAACAGCAGCACCGGCGCGTCGCCACACGCGTCCAGCGCCGCCGTCATCACCCGGCGCGACAGGCCCCGCCCCCGGTGCGAGGGCACGCAGCCCACCGCACCGAATTGGAAGGCCCGCACCTCGTGGCCCTCCAGCCGCAGCCGCATCCGCGTCACCGAGGCATTGGCCACGACGCGGCCGTCCTCGAGCACCACGAACGCGCGGTAGTCGTCGGTCCACTCGCCCCAGTCACACCAGCGCCGGAAGTCCACGGTGCGGAACACCTGGGGCACGTAGTCGCAGAAGGCGTTGCGCAGCGCGGTGTCGCGAGGACCTATTTCGGTGACTGGCGGGACGGGGCTCATGTGTCTCTACTCCGTGGGCGGCGCGTCCTTCTGCACGTCGAGCAGCTCCACCTCGAACACCAGCGCCGAGCCAGCGGGGATGCCCGGCGTGCCACGGTCGCCGTAGGCCAGGTCGGGCGGGCACACCAGCTTCGCCTTGCCGCCCACCTTCATCCTCTGCACGCCCTCGGTCCAGCACTTGATGACGGCGCTGAGCGGGAACTGCGCCGGCTCGTTGCGCTTGTACGAGCTGTCGAACTCCTTGCCGTCCGGCAGGGTGCCCCGGTAGTGCACCTCCACGGTGTCGTCCGGACCCGGCTGCGCCCCGGTGCCCTCCTTCAGCGACTGGTAGATGAGACCGGACTCGGTGCGCACCGCGCCCGGCGCCTTGGCGGCCTGCTCCAGGAGGTCCTTGGACTTCTCCTTCTCCGCGCGGGCGGTGGAGCGGGTGCGCGCCAGCTCCGACAGCTTGGGCCCATAGACCTCGAGGTCCACCGCGGGCTCCTCGCCCGACACCTGTGCCCGGAGGCCCGCCTGCATGGCCTGCAGCTCCTCGGGCGACATGTCGAAGATCTGGAGCTGCCGGCCCATCGTGAGGCCGAGCGCGTAGAACGTCTTCAGCTCCTCGGACTGGGGCACCCCCTTCACGGCCGCGCCGGAGGACGGCGCTTCCGCCCTGGCGGGCTCCTCCGAGGACGTCTTCTGTGCCCCCTGCTGCGACGCGCAGCCCCCGAGGGTGAACAGCATCACGGCCGCACCTGCCCACGACGACACTCGCGAGTTCATCCGTCTCCTCTTTCCCGGGCTCCACCGCTCCCGACGCGGTCCCCCTCGTAGCGCGCTCCTCCCGTTCACACCAGAACGCAAGTAAACTCCGCCCATACAACCAGGGGTGGACCGGTGGCTTCGGAGCTGTGGCTGGAGATTGACATCAACCGGGTGGGGGAGGAGCTCAGCACCACGGCCCGGGGAGGCCAGAACGTGCAGCTTCCCGCCCACTCCCTGGGGGCACGGTTCTCGTCGGAGCGCGTGCGCCAGTTCGGTGAGTGGGTGAAACGGGCCGCGGCGAAGACCGCCTCCCTGACGCACTCCCCCCCAGAGGACAAGCCAGAGGGCAAGGCACTCCGCGAGGCGCAGGAACTCTACCAGGCGCTCTTCCAGCCGGGGCTGCTGGAGATCCTGCACAAGCTCCAGGGCGCCGCGGGGAGCGAGCCGGTGTTGCTGCGGCTGAACCCCCAGGAGCTCGAGCTGAAGGCCATTCCCTGGGAAGCCCTCTGCCGGCCGGGCTCGACGCTCGACTTCCTGGGCACCTCGCAGGAAGTGCTCCTCGCACGCGGCGTCGAGTCGACGCGCTTCTTGCAGCCACGCGAGGTGAAGGGGGCCGTCCGGCTGCTCGTCGTCTCTCCCGCGGACGAGGACGCACCCGCGCGGCTGCGCGCGAAGCTGCACGAGAGCATCCAGTCCGGAGAGCTCGAGTGGCTGGAGCCGCTCACCGGCCTGCGTGCGAGCAAGTCCTTCCTCCAGGAGCGACTGCGGCTGCAGCCCGTCCCGCACATCCTCCACTTCATCGGGCACGGGGGACTGGATGAGGAGGGGGCTCCCAGCCTGCAGATGGTGAGCAGGGCGGGGGAGTCGCCCGGGTTGAAGGTGGAGCTGCTGGCCCTGGAGCTGATGGCCGCCTTCCGCACGGATCTGCGCCTGGTCGTCCTGGAGTCCTGCGAAGGGGCGCAGCCCGGGGAGCTGGTGAGCGCGGCGGAGCTGCTGGCCCGCTCCGGGGCCGCCGCGGTGGTGGCGCACCTGTGGCCCGTGAAGACAGACGTGGCCCGGCACTGCTCGACGGCCTTCTACCGCTCGATCACCCAGGCCGCGGCGCAACGGGGAGATGTGGCGCGCAGCCTGAACGACGCGCGGCGCAGCATCCTCGGGCATTACGACCAGAGCGCGGAGGCCTTCTCCCCGGTGCTGTACCTGAGGGGGCACGAGTCCACCCTGTTCGACTTCAAGCGCCGCAAGGTCGTCCCCCCGAGCCCGCCCACCCAGGTGAAGCCGGCGGCTTCGACGGATCCCGGAGTGGGGGCGCTGCTGGAGCTGCTCCAGCAACCCTTCTCGCTGCTGCTGGGAGACCACTGGAGCGGCACCTTCGAGACCCTCCACAAGCTGCTGCGCGAGCAGCTCCAGGAGGCCCCCTGGACCGCGCCCGAGCACCTGCCGCTGAGCGCGCTGGCCCAGCGGTATGCGTTGCAGTCCGGGGAGGACGAGCTGCGCCTGCGCTTCCAGGAGGCGGTCAACCGGGACGTGCTTCCGTCGATGCCGCTCGTGGAGGCCCTGGCCCCGTGGCTCGGGCCCGGGTTTCACATCACGCTCTTGCGGCAGCCCGTGCTGGAGCTGGCGCTCGCCGCGCGGCGGCCCGATGTGCCGCTCTATGTCATCCAGCCCTCGAAGCTGAAGGAGCGGCCCCTCATCCGCCAACACGTGGCCGGGAAGGGCTGGGTGCCACTGGCCGAGCCGCCGGCCTCCTTCGATACGAAGCGGGATGTGGTGCTGGTGCGGCTCTACCGCGGCTACATGCCCGACCCGGTGTTCGCCCCTCCGCTGCTCACCGAGGACGACTTCCTGCGCCATGTGCGCGAGCTCGAATCCGTGCTGCCCCAGACCCTGGCCGACAAGATCTTGAGCACCCTGGCCAACCAGCCCACGCTGCTGCTGGGCATGTCCCTGCTGTCGTGGGATCACCGCCACCTGCTCCAGTGCCTCTTCCACCGGGCGCTGCCGGGCAGGAGCACCGTGCTGCTGGAGCCGGAGGACGCCACGGGCAACGCCTGGTACGAGGGTCGCGGCCTGCCCAGGGGCGTGGGCATCCAGACCGTCCAGGCCGCGTCCTCGGGACTGGCCGGGCTGCTCACCGGGCTGAGGCCTGGGGAGTCCTCATGAGCGGCAATCCCTTCCTGGGCCCCCAGCCCTACCGCTCGGGGGACCGGCACCGCTTCTTCGGCCGGAACGAGGTCACCCAGCAACTGGCGAACCGGATCCTCGCCCACCCGTGCGTCACCCTCTTCGGACCTTCCGGAGCGGGCAAGTCCTCGCTGATGCAGGCGGGCGTGCTCCCACTGCTGGAGGCCACGCACGACACCCGGGTCGTCCACATCGAGGGCTGGCTCAAGGACGAGGCACCCCTGGAGCGGCTGGTGCAGGCCATGTTCCGGCAGCTCGACCTGGGGCTGTCTCCGGCGCACCCGAGCCCCTCGCAGGGACTCGAGGCGGCGCTGGAGCTGGCGGAGCAGCAATCGGCTCGCCCCCTCCTCATCTGCCTGGATCAGCTGGAGCAGCTCTTCCAGCAGGGTCGTGACGCGAGGCACCTGGAGGAGTTCCTCGAGAGCCTCCAGGCGCTGGCGCGCAGTCCCCTGCGAGGGCTTCAGCTCGTGCTGTCGCTGCGCGAGGACTACCTGGGACGCTTCCGGGACCAGGCGCGCGGACGGCGGGAGCTGTTGGCGCAGGGATTCCGTCTGGGGCCCCTCACGGTCGGAGAGATGGTGAAGGTGGCGTGCCAGCTCGCGGAGGCGGGCACACCGGCGCAGCAGTGGTCAGGGGAGGAGCTGTCCGAGCTGATGTTCCAGGTGCGGATGGTCGGGCAGGACAGGTCGGAAGAGGCGGAGGTGCAGGCGGCTTTCGCGCAGATTGTCTGCCGGGCGCTCTGGGAGGAGCGGGCGAAGGGGGGAGCCACCGAGGTGGCCCGGGCCGAGCTGATGCTCCACCAGTACCTGGAGACGACGCTGGATGGGATGGGGGAGCTGAAGGGACACGCACAGCGCCTGCTGGAGGATCATCTGGTTGCTGGCGACAAGAGCCGGACCCTGCTGACGGAGAAGCAGGCGCACGCGGTGTTGTCCGAGCTGTCGGAGGCGGAAGCCAGCACGGTGCTGACGCGCCTGGAGGCGGCTGCCGTGCTGCACGCGGAGGAGCACCAGGGCAGCCGGTACTTCGAGCTGGGACATGACTGGCTGGCGCGCAAGGTGTTCGAACGGAGAGAGGAGCGGGTCCGTCAGGAGCAGGAGGCCAGGAGGCTGCAAGAGGAGCGGACCCGGCAGGAGGAGGAGACGCGGAAGCTTCGGGAGGAGCAGGAGCAACAGGCGCGGGAGGCCGCCCGGAAGCTGCGCGAAGAGCTCGCGGCGAGGCGGAGATTGGCACTGCTCGCCGGTGGAGCGGTGATGGTGGCCGTGCTGATGGGCCTGCTGTTGTTCTGGGCGCTGCGGCAGCGGAGTGCGGCTGAAGTAGCGACAGCACGTGCGCGCGATCATGCGTTGATGGCGGGCGCGCGCGAGCAGCTGGGGCGTTCCAGTCCGGCCATTGCCTCCAGGCTGCTCCTGGAGGTGAAGAACCCGGAGCAGGTGCGCGGGTGGATGCAGGTGGCAATCGATCTACTGAAGGTGCCTATTCCTACCTTCACCCTGCACTGCCACGAGGGCGCTCGCGACGCTTTGTTCAGTCCAGATGGGAGTCGCATCGCCGTCATGTGTGGGAATGACAGGACCGTGAGGGTGTGGAAGACCGATGGGAGTGGAGAGCCCGTGGTGCTCAGGGGCCATGAGGCCAGCGTCTGGTCGGCGGCGTTCAGCCCGGACGGCCAGCGCATCGTCACCGCCTCTTTGGACAAAACGGCGAGGGTGTGGAAGGCCGATGGGAGTGGAGAGCCCGTGGTGCTCAGGGGCCATGAGGCCAGCGTCTTGTCGGCGGCGTTCAGCCCGGACGGCCAGCGCATCGTCACCGCCTCGGAGGACAACACGGCGAGGGTGTGGAAGGCCGATGGGAGTGGAGAGCCCGTGGTGCTCAGGGGCCATGAGGACAGCGTCTTGTCGGCGGCGTTCAGCCCGGACGGCCAGCGCATCGTCACCGCCTCTTGGGACAAAACGGCGAGGGTGTGGAAGGCCGATGGGAGTGGAGAGCCCGTGGTGCTCAGGGGCCATGAGGCCAGCGTCTCGTCGGCGGCGTTCAGCCCGGACGGCCAGCGCATCGTCACCGCCTCGGAGGACAGCACGGCGAGGGTGTGGCCTGGGTCCATTTCAGAGCTTCAGCGCTTGCTGCGTGAAGTCAACACAGACTGTCTTTCTCCCCAAGCGCGCCAGACGTACCTCGATGAAAGCGAGCCGCAGGCGCAGGAGCGCTATGAGCGGTGTGAACGCTCCTACGGGCGTTCCCCCTTCTTCACGGCGGCCCCCCAGACGCAGTCCGCCGCTCCCTGATCCCACGGGCTACGGAACCACGCGCTTCACGGGCAGGCGTGCCGCCTCTCGCGATGCTCGATGAGCGGCGCGATGGCGCGAAGGAGCGAGTCCCCCACGTCTCCCTCGGGAGCGATCACACTCCAGCGCTGCGCCGCCAGGTCGTTCCGGCCCGCGTCGGCGCTCTCCCAGTTCGGCACCTCGGTGCGGCACGGAAGAGCGGGGGGCCTCGGTGCCTCCTGGAGGGACTCCATCGAGAGTCCCTGCTCCAGGACGGGCTGGTGATCTCCCGCCCGGGCGAGGAGGAGCTGAAGCTCCAGGTCTGGAGGTAACGGAGAGGCTCGTGCTGGAGGGCTCATACGCGGAATCATTCAGGGATATCGCGGAAAAAACCATTTCGCGCGGCAACCGTGAGGCCGCCCGGACGACAATGGGACAAAGCGATTTTCCAAGGAGATGAGATGAGCATCAAGCGCATGGACGGTGGGGGCGCCTCCAACGCGGCCGCGCAGGCCCGCGAGGCGGCCCAGAAGGCGGCGGCGGAAGCGGCTCGTCAGGCGGCGCTCGCGGCGGCACGTGAGGCCGCTGCGCGCGAGGCCGCGGCCCAGGCGGCGCGCACGGCGTCTCAGCAGTCGAGCTTCCAGCCCCAGGCGGCCCGCAACACCCTGAAGCTGGATGGCAACGCCGCGCCCCCGGCCTCCTCGCTCCTCACCGAGAACTCCCGCGACAGCAGCGTCAACTGCCTGGACCGCGCCGCGGACTTCATCTCCAAGAGCACGCCCCAGCTCCAGGCCCGCTCGGAGCTGGTCTTCCTGGAGGATCAGCGCGCCGGCCAGGAGGGGCAGACCGGCCACGTGGTGGTGCGCCAGGGCGAGCGCGTGCTCGACCCGAGCAGCGGCAAGAGCTACGACGACATGCAGGCGTACCTGCGCGAGCAGCCCCAGTACCGCGAGGTGGGCACGCTCCCCGGCACCACCGCCGCCAAGATCTTCTCCACCGAGCCCGGCTCGCCCGAGCGCGCCAGGGCCCTGGCCTCGGCCAACGTGTCTCCCGAGCTGCAGCGCATGATGGTGGCCGATCAGCCGCCGAGCGTCCCCAGCAACCTGCCCAACCCGGCCAACCCCCAGGACTACAACGTCTCCACCGGCAGCGCCCAGGTGGGCCCCGTCACGGTGAACTACCCGGATCAGCCCGGCCCCGTGCAGGTGGAGTTCAGCTCCTCGCTCGAGAGCGAGGTGAAGCGCGAGGACGGCTACGTCACCGTCACCATGAACGCGGAGACGTCCGTGTCCGCCTCGGGTGAGCTGGAGCTCAAGGCCGTCACCGTGGGCGGGGGCGTCTCCGCCGGCAATCAGATGACGTACGAAGTGAAGATGAAGGAGGAGGACTTCGAGCGCATGCGGCGCGGCGAGATTCCTCCGCCCCATCCGCTGGATCCGAACACGCTGCCGGATGGCGGCTCGGTGCGCCTCGAGCAGTCGCAGTTCACCGGCACCTCCATGGAGGTGGGCATTGCCTACCACGCGGCCGAGCTGGGCATGTCCAGCGACATCCGCGAAGGGGAGGGGATGATGATCGAGATGAGCCGCACCGGGGACAGCGTGCAGGTGACGGCGGGCCCCAAGGAGTTCATCGAGAACGAGGGGAAGATCAGCGTGGGCGTGGGCCCCGTGTCCGTGTCCGCCGGCCGCACCGATACCCTCACCAACTACCAGCTGCGCACGGCCACGTTCGACCTGTCCAACCCCCAGGGCCAGGAGGCCTACGACGCCTTCCGCGAGACCGGCCGCATGCCGGAGCGGGATGGGGCGGGCGTGAGCAACGCCCTGCACCTGGAGCGCGTGACGTACGAGTCGCAGAGCGAGTTCGGGCTGGAGATCGGCCCCATCGAGCTGAGCGCCGAGGGCGCCGCGAACACCGGCGACATGCTCATCACCCACCACCCGGACGGGACGACGACGCGCTCGCTGGACCTGGTGTACGGGGGCGATCACCCGGACCTCAACATCTCGCAGCGCTTCGACCAGGACGGCAAGCTCATCCCGGGCAGCGAGAGCTACACGTACAAGTTCGACACGGATGATCCGAACATGCGGGAGATCATGGTGTACGCCTTCACCGGGGACGAGGCGAAGGCCCAGGCCGCGCGCGACAGTGATGAGCCCATGACCCTGACGCTCACCCGGGATCAGATGCGGCAGCTGCAGGAGCGGGCCAGCGATCAGCCCATGAGCCACATGGGCCTGGGGGGCCTGCTGTCCGATTACGACGGCAATCCGCTCGATCCCGCCATGGCGGCGAGCATCATGGCCAGCTCGCCCGCCTACAACGAGTTCCGCCTGGTCGAGTCGCTCTTCGGCCTCTCGAACGGTGGGAGCAATCCGCCGCCCGGCACCCTCGATTACTGAGCGCCCCTGACATCCACGGTAGGCTCTCCGCGGCGGATTCCGCCGCCCGGCGTGGAGGTGTTTCCCCATGGTGGTGCCCAGGCTCCTGACGCTCTCGGCCATCGCGCGAGGAGATCGCGCGGCGGCGATCTCCCGCATCGAGGCGGCCATCTCCCGCTGCGGGTGGTTGGTGGAGGCGCGCGCCTTCTCCGGGCTCTACATGAGCTTCCAGCTGGAGCTGGAGCGTCCGCGGCTGGGGGAATTCGCGCAGCGGATGCGGGACGCCGGTGCCCCGCTGGATGCTCCTTCCGAGGCGGCGCTCGCGGATGAAGTCTCCGTCTCATCGGAGCGCGAGGGCGCCGTGCCCGCGGCGCTGGGCGTCACCTTTCCGCACGGCAATCCCGATCAGCGTCAGGTCATTCCCAGTGTGCCGGGGTAGCAATCCCAGGGTCCGCTCCTCCTTCTCATGACTGATTGCAAATTGCAACCAGTTGTAGGGTAGGGGCACTGGTGCGAGAATGCAACCGGTTTTTCCTGGAGCAGAAGGATGAGCACCGCGGCACACCGGTCGGGTTGTCCGATCAATCTCTCGCTCGAGGTCTTCGGAGACCGATGGAGCCTGATCATCCTGCGCGACATGATGTTCGGCGGCCGGAGGCACTTCCGCGAGCTGCTGACCCGGTCGGAGGAGGGCATCTCGTCCAACATCCTGGCCGATCGCCTGAAGATGCTGCTGGACGAGGGGATGATCACGAAGACGGATGATCCCAGCCACAAGCAGAAGGCGGTCTACAGCCTGACGGAGAAGTCCATCGCGCTGGTGCCCATCTTCGCGCACCTGGGGGCCTGGGGACGCAGGTACCTGCCGGTGAGCGAGGAGCTCAGCATCCGCGCGCAGCTGCTGGAGGAGGGCGGCCCGGCCCTGTGGGATCAGTTCATGGCCGAGCTGCGCGAGCTCCACCTCGGCGAGCCGGCGAAGCGCGAGGGCCCCACCGTCGCCGAGCAGCTCCAGGCCGCCTACGAGAAGGTCCTCGCCCGGCAGGCCGCGAAGACCCGGCGCTGAGTGCGCGATCAGGGTGGGGATGCGCGGGGCGCCATGCGCTTCGTTCCCTTGCTCGTCCTCTGTAGAGTCGCCGGCCGAGGGGAAATCCACGAATGGCGAGTGACATCTGGAAGTTCCTGCCGCCGCGCCTGCGCAACCGCCTGCCTCGGATGCTCGGCGTGGCGGTGCTGTCCACGGCCGTGGCGGCGGGGTGCTGGCTCCTGGGCGGGCTGGGGCTGCCGGCCCTGGAGCGTGCCCTCTCCGATCGCGCGCTCACCACCTTCACCCGGAGCCGCGGCCTGTCCCCCGACATCGTCGTGGTGGCCATCGATCAGTCGACCCTCGATGGCGTCCGGAACAACCCCACGTACGCGCGCGACTTCGGCCCCTATCCGTGGAATCACTTCCTGTGGGCCCGGGTGATGGAGGAGCTGGCCCACCAGGGTGCCCGGGCCGTGCTGTTCGACGGGGTGATGGACGAGCCCTCCACCGATGGGAGCGCGGAGCTCGAGCTCGCCCGCGTGCTGCGGGACACCCGGCTGCCCGTGTACCTGGGCGTGGCCACCCATCCCAGGGCCGCGCCGCTCCCCAAGGTGGAGCCCGTTCATCCTCCTGCGGCCCAGGACTTCGGCGAGGGGGCCGATCCCACGGCGGTGGCCCGGGTGCTGGCCTTCCCGGTGCGCACGGATGGACGCGCGCTGCCGCGCCTGGAGTCCGAGTCCGTGCCGGGCGTGCGCCAGTCCCACAACCTCATCCCTCCCGTCACGCCGCTGCTCGCCGAGGCGAACGGGTTCGGCCTGGTGGAGCCGGAAGTGGATTCCGATGGGCTCTCGCGGCGCACCCGCTTCGCGTACACGGATGGCACCAACGCCTACGTCACGCTTCCCGTGGCAGCGGCGGCGGACTTCTTCGGGGCCACGGAGCTCGTGTTCTCCGGCCGGACCTTGCGGCTGGGCCAGCGCGAGCTTCCGGTGAACCCCGATGGCAGCGCGGCGCTCGACTTCGGCGGCCCGCTGCACGAGCGCTTCCGCATCGTCCCCGTCGTGGCGCTGCTGGACGCCTGGGCCCTGCGCCAGGAGGGCCAGCCGACGGGGCTCGACAAGAACCTGTTCCGCGACCGGATCGTGGTCATCGGCCCCACGGCGTTGGGGCTCGGCACACCCGCGTCCACTCCGTTCGCGGCGTTCGTACCCGGGATGAGCTCGCGGCTCGCCGTGCTGGAGAACATCTTCTCCGGCCGCTTCATCACCGAGGCTCCCTTCTGGGTGAGCCTGCTCTTCGCGCTCGGCCTGGCCGTGCTGTCCGCGGTGCTGCTGATGACGGTGCGCTCGCCCACGCTGGAGCTGGCGTGGCTGCTGCTGGCCGTCGTCCCCCTCGTCTTCCTGGCCATGGGGGCCTCGTTGGCGCTGGGGCGGGTGCACCTGCTCGGAGCGATGCCCGTGACGGCGGGCCTGCTGTCCAGCCTGGGCGCCATGGCCTCCAACCACCTCTTCGCCAACCGCGAGGCCGCCTTCATCCGCCAGGCCTTCAGCCGCTACATGGAGCCCCGCCTCATCGAGCAGATGATCGAGGAGAACCAGCTCCCCCGGCTGGACGGCGAGGAGCGCGAGCTCACCGCCTTCTTCAGCGACATCCGCGGCTTCTCCTCCTTCTCCGAGTCCTTCCAGCACAACCCCCGCGAGCTGGTGCGCGTGCTCAACCAGTACCTGACGCGGGTGAGCTCGGCGCTGCTGCGGGAGGGCGGCTGTCTGGACAAGTACATCGGCGACGCGGTGGTGTGTCTCTTCGGCGCGCCCGCCAACCACGAGGACCACGCGGTGCGTGCCTGCCGGGGTGCCCTGGCCGCGCAGGCCGAGGTGACCCGGCTGCGCAAGGAGTTCCGCAAGAAGGGCCTGCCGGACGTGTACACGCGCATCGGCATCAACAGCGCCCGGCTCTTCGTGGGCAACTTCGGCAGCGAGCAGCTCTTCGACTACACCGCCATGGGCGACGGTATGAACCTCGCCTCGCGGCTGGAGGGCGCGAACAAGGCCTATGGCTCGCTGATCATGATCGGCCCGCGCACCTATGAGCTGGCGCGCGAGCACATCGAGGTGCGCGAGCTGGACCGGGTGCGGGTGGCCGGCAAGGCCGAGGCGGTGACGGTGTACGAGCTGCTGGCGCTCAAGGGCGAGCTGCCGGCGGAGAAGCGCTGGACGGTCAAGCGCTACCACGAGGCGCTCGCGCTCTACCGGGAGCAGCACTTCGCGGAGGCGGCCGGCATCCTCGCGGCGCAGCTGTCCGAGGATCCCGAGGACGGCCCCACGGCCGTGTTGCTCGCGCGCTGCCGCGAGTACGAGCAGCACCCGCCCGCGCACTTCGACGGCGTGGCCAACCTGGAGAAGTGACTCCCGGACTGCTCACGGCGCCCGCTTGCGCCGGGCCCGCCAGGTGTCGCGATCCTGTCCCCAGAGCTCCATCGGAATGGTGTCGTGGGGCGGCGGCAGCTTGCCGGGGCCCAGCAGCCTCGAGCCCAGCCGCTGGGCGACCTGTTGGGACGCCGTGTTGTCCGGAGCGATGGAGTGGATGATCTCCGTCCAGCCGAGGTGCTCGAAGGCCCAGTCCATGGCCGCCGCCGAGGCCTCGGTGGCGTAACCGCGCCCCCAGAACTCGCGCAGCAGGCCCCAGCCGATCTCCGGCCCCGGCCAGTCCGCGGGCTGCCAGGGACCCACGCGTCCCACCCAGCGGCCCGTCGCCTTCTCGAGCACGGAGAACATGGCGTAGCCCTGCAGCACCCACGAGCCCGCCATGGTGTGCATGCCCCGCCAGACCATCGAGCGCGGCTGGACGCCGCCGATGAAGCGCGCGGACTCCGGATCGGCCATGAGCGACACGAAGCCTTCCAGGTCCTCCGTCGCCGTGGGGCGCAGGATGAGGCGCGGGGTCTCGAGGGTCGGTCCAGGAGCAATCACGGTGGGTCTCCGAAGCGGGTGGGCAAGGGGTCAGGTTCGCACCCCGTTCCCCCCCGAACAAGGGCCGCCGCGCGCCCGCCCGAGGCCTCGGTTCACCTTGACGGAGATGGGCGCGGGGTCACCAGGGTCCTCATGGGTCTCCCCCCTGGGGAATGAAATCCGTTATCCCTGAATTGGACAAATGCAGGGGAAATGGATCGCTCCCGGTGCGGAAACCTCGAGGGAGGGTCCTGCGTACTCGACAGGAGCGCCCACTCCGGGCGTCTGGAGTCCGAACCATGTCATCCACCCGCCCCGTTGCTCTCCGCCTGTTGCCCATGGCCCTGGCCCTGCTCGTGGTGTCGAGCGCGTTCACCGAGGCCCTCGGTGCTCCGCCGGCCAAGGCGCCCACCCCCGCCACCCCCACCGTCAAGGAAGCCCTGACGGAGACGGCCTATCTGGCCGGAGGGTGTTTCTGGGGAATGGAGGATCTGCTGCGCAAGATTCCGGGCGTCGTGGAGACGGAGGTGGGCTACACGGGCGGAACCTTCTCCCACCCCACCTATGGCGACGTGCACACGGGGAAGACGGGGCACGCGGAGGCCGTGCGTGTCGTCTTCAATCCGAAGGTGCTGACGTACGAGACGCTGCTGGAGAAGTGGTTCTTCCGCATGCACGATCCGACGACGCTCAACCGGCAGGGCAATGACGTGGGCACGCAGTACCGCTCCGCCATCTTCTATGTCTCGGAAGAGCAGCGCCGGGTGGCCGAGGCGGTGAAGGCCCGGGTGGACAAGTCGGGCAAGTGGCCGCGCCCGGTCGTCACCACCATCACCCCCGCGGGCGAGTTCACCCCGGCCGAGGCCTATCACCAGGACTACCTGGTGAGGAACCCCAACGGCTACACCTGCCACTACATGCGGGACTGAAGGGACTCGCCCGTCTCCGGCGGTTCGAGTGGCGGGTGGAGGAGTTCCGTGCGCTCGAGCGGCGCATCATCCGCACGCGGGCCGTCACGATAATCCCGGGGCTCACGCGCGGGCCGATTACTCCGCTCTGGCACGAGGCGCGGAGCTGGCCCACGTCACCGTGCCCACGCTCGTCATCGCCACCCCGGAGGATCCCACCTGTCCCGCGTCCAACTCGCGGCACCTGGCGGAGAATATTCCGGGCTCGACCCTGGTGACGATCGAGGGAATGGGACACGCGATTCCGCGCGCCGTGGTGCCGCGGCTCGGGGCGGCGCTCCTGAGCCACTTCGAAGCCGTGGAGGGAAGAGCGGGCCTGCGTTGAGCTTCATTCCGGGCAGGTGAGGGCGGGGCAAAGGCCCTCGCGGAGGAGGGGAGCGGGCAGTGGGCTCATCCTCGCTACCGGTCACCCTGTTGCTCCCGCAGCAGCGGGCTCACTTTTGGGGTGACCCCTTACAAGGAGTTCCCCCATGAAAAAGCTCCCTGCCTTGGTTGCCACCGGTGTGCTCAGCCTATGGGGTTGCGCCAGCGTCTCAGGCAATCGCACGGGCGATGAGTTGCCCCTGGACGCTCTGCTGAACGAGACGGAAGTCGCCCGGCGGGACCGCGCGGACGCCCCCACCGTCTACAATGGCGAGGCCACGGGAGGCGCGGGCTATACGGTGACGACGGGTGACGGTCAGCTCTGGGCGCCCGAGGTGGCTCCGGGCAACACCGTGACGAGAACCCAGTCGGACATCTGGCGGAGCCTGGAACGGCAGGACGTCCAATCCGACATCATCGACGAAGGCCCGACGCACAAGGCCTCGCGATAGGCGACACGGCCGCTCAGCCCGCCCTGCGCCACGCCGCGGGGCGGGCGTTCAGCTGCTCGCGGACCGCCTGGGTCAACAGGTCCGCGCGCAGGGGACCGGGCAGGAAGCCCTGTGCCCCCAGGGCCCACGCCTGCGCCTCCTCTCGCGCCCGGCCCGCCAGCAGCAGCCGAGCCTGAAGGCCCCGCCGCTTCACGCCCTCCACGGATTGCACCGGCGCCAGGACCACCGTGTGCGGGCTCGCGGCCCGGACGTCCTGCGTGCGCGCCACCCGGGCCCGGAAGCCCGCGTCCTCCAGCAGCTTCAGCAGGCCCTGCGTGGCCTGGACGCCCCAGCCGTACACCCAGACCCGCGGCTCGGGCTCCACCGCCAGCTGCCCCGCCACCTCCACCCGAGGAATCTCCGGCCGGGTGGGGCGCGCGCGGGCCGGAAGCTCATCCGTCAGTGGCACCAGCACTGGCAGGCCGCTCGCGCTCCGCTGGGTGAGGGTCGCCGAGGCACCGCCCTGCACGAGCCCCATCATCAGGCACTCGGCGCGATTGGTCACCAGGGGGAGGTGCTCATCCGCCTCGGGGAGGGGAATGGGCTCCACGGGGCGCCGCGCGTCGAGCAGGTGGGGATGGTAGAGCCGATCGATGGCCCGGGAGATGGCGGCATCGGTGGCCAGCAGGGTCACCACGCGCGCCTTGCCGCTCACGCGCGCCACCTCGTCCAGGGCGGGCGGGTCCGCCGGGGCCGTGGTGGCCACCACCAGCACCGAGTCGCGGTGCCCCTCCAGCCGCAGCGGGACGACGCGGCACTCCTCCGCCACCCGGGCCGGAAGCACGTCGGCGAGCCGGGGATCCAACACCTCCGCGTCCAGGTCCACGGAGGGAAGGAGGAGCTGCCGGGCGAGCGTCTCGAGCACCTGCTGCGCGGAGCAGAAGCCCATGTCCACCACCACCTGCCCGAGCGGCACGCCCCACTTGTTATGGAAGCCCAGCGCCGCGCGCAGCTGCAGCTCGTCCACGAGCCCGTCATCCCGAAGCAGCTCTCCCAGCCTTTTCTTCGCCATGCCGGGGAGCCATTGCGTCCGGCGTGCCAGACCCGGAAGGACCGGGCCGCTGGGGACCATCCAGTTTTCAAGGGATTAGCTCGTGCTGGAGCTGGCTTGGTCTGGTGACTGCAGCCATCACCTGGTGACGGTAGTCACCACCCGAGGCATCGGAGAAGGGAGACGGGTGTAGCGGGCACCAACGTAGGCGGCGCCGGTCAGGCCCCCTGGGATGATGCCGCCGAGAACGGTGAACCCCAGGAGTTGTCAGCCCCATTGGGTACTCCCTTGGATCGGCTACCCATCGGGGTGTGGCCATCACCACGGGGAATTCCCATGAAGCTGGCCGGAGCGGTGGTGCTGTTGGTGTGCCTCGCTGGATGCGCGACGACCTGGGGAGCGGATGGCCCAGGAACGGGGGGCTCTGGCCCTTCGCCCTCACCAGGGGCCAGGCCCGCCGTGAAGAAGGAACTGCCCTGGTTGGAGGTGCCGGGCGGGCGCATGAAGACGACCCTCTTCTACGGCCCCTGGCAGTGCCGCCGGGAGTTCATGAACCAGTGCCAGACGGAGTGCGGCGCGGGCTACAAGCTCAAGGGCTGCATGTGGTTGGCCGATCTCAAGTTCGACTGGGAGGGAAGCCTCGTCGTCTTGCCTGTGCCTGTGAAGGCCGGGAGCCGCTACGGCATCTATCACTGCTGCTGCAACTACAACGAACTGTCGAAGGAGGACACGCGCGCCGCTCGCAAGAAGTGGGAGGGGAAGAGGGAGTCCTTCCGGCGGGGTTGGAGCGAGAAGTTCGGAACGTGGCCGGAGAACGGTGACGTCTCCTGGCCAGGGCACCACATCTGGGATCTCAAGCACGGGGGGAATCCGGTGGACCCCAACAACATCATTCCCGCCGAGCCAGATGTTCATGAGATTTTCAACGAGCAGTACCCCATGTGTTACGAGGGCCAGTCGCCCTGGAATACAGCGGGACCCGACCTGCCCTACACAGACAACTGACGATGGCCACGCCCCTGAACAGATTGCTCGAAGAGGTCTCCCGTTCGCACTTCCCCCATCCCCCCGCCACACCCGAGGAGATCGAAGAGTTCGAGCAGCGGGTGGGCTGGCGGTTGGACCCTGACCTCCGGGCCTTCTACCTGCACTGCAACGGGGCGGAGCTGATCAGACGGTTGCCGGATTCCCCCTATCGCATTCTTCCCCTGTCGAAGATCGTCCGGGCGAGGGTCGCCATCTTCGGGAAGAAGAACGATGACGACGCGCACGGCCCTGCCTCGATGTGGGCCATCTGCGACGTGCAAGATGGCAACTACCTGCTGGTGGATGTTGCCCAGCAGGAGAATGGTCGCTACCCCGTCATCGACGGCTGGCACGAGGCGTGGCCGGACCCGAAGTATTGTGACCAGATCGCCAGCTCCTTCTCGGACTTCTTGGAGCGGGCCCTGCGTGATGGCCAGGCCTACTGGCTGAACGAATGAGACGATGCCCTCGCCCATGAGCCTCCTGCTCGAAGAAGTCTCCCGCGAGCACTTCCCAAATCCTCCCGCCACGCCCGAGGAGATCTGGGGGAATGAGGGCGTGGCCGGCCGGCAGTGGCGGCATCGAGCGCCCCGTGGACTGCAAGCTGTCTACGCCTGCGCGTACGCCTGCTCGAGCCGGGCGATGTCGAACTTCTTCATCTTGAGCATGGCCTGCATCACGCGCTGCGTGCGCTGCGGATCCTTGTCCTGCATCAGCTCCATGAAGCGTTTCGGGACGATCTGCCAGGACAGGCCGTACTTGTCCTTGAGCCAGCCGCACTGGCTCTCCTGTCCGCCGTTCGCGGTCAGCTTGGACCAGAGCGTGTCCACCTCTTCCTGCGAGTCACAGTGCACCATCAGGGAGAGGGCCTCGGTGAACTTGAAGATCGGGCCCCCGTTCAACGCCTGGAACCGCTGACCCGCCAGCTGGAACTCCACCACCATGGCCGACCCCTTGGGGCCCGGCCCCGCGTCGCCATAGCGCGACACGGTCAGGATCTTCGAGTCCTTGAAGAGCGAAACGTAGAGGCTCGCCGCCTCCTCCGCCTCCGTGTTGAACCACAGGAACGGGGTGATCTTCTGCTCGATGGCTGCCATGGTCATGCTCCTTCGCGGCTGGGGGTGAACTGCGTTTCGAGATACCGGCGCAGGTGACGCAGGGACTCGGCCGCCACCTCGGGGCCCTGCTTCGCCTTGGCGAGAATGAACGCGCCCTGGATGACCGTCTGCATGAACAGCCCGAGGCTCTCGGGCGTCCACGGCGCGTCCGGCACGTAGCGCGCCTTCGCCTCGGCGATGTCCCGCGCCAGCATCGAGGCATGCGCGCTGAGGTGCTTGTCACAGGTGGCGCGGATGGCTGGATGCGTGTCGTACGCCTCCTGCACCATTGGGTATGGCGTCAACCCCCCTCTGTAAAGGGCTGTTCCGACAGGGTGATACGTCACGAGAGGACTGTCTCTCACTCCGTCTTGACAGAGATGAGACGAGAGAGATATCTATCTCTCGCACTGACTCAACGAACCCATGTCCCTGCCCGAGAACATCGCCGACGCCGCTGCCCGCCTGGTTGCCCTGCATGGGCCGGACGGGTTCACCATGGATGACCTGGCCCGCGAGTCCGGGCTGTCGCGCGCCACGCTGTACCGGCAGGCGGGGAGCCGGGAGGCGGTGCTCGCCGCGCTCTCGGAGCAGGGGGTGGAGGTGGGGCATCGGGCGGATGTACGCGAGCGGATCCTCGCGGCGTGCCGCGTGGTGTTCTCCCGGGCCGGCTTCGAGGCGGCCACGCTCGAGGACGTCGCCCGCGAGGCTGGCGTGGGCCCCGCGACGGTCTATCGCCAGTTCGGAGACAAGAAGGGCCTCATCAGCTCGTTCGCCGGGCACATCGGCCCGCGCCGCGCGATGCGGGAGGTGGCGCTCCATCCCACGGGAGATCTGCGGGCCGACCTGGAGCGCGTCGCCGCGACCGTCATCCGCTACGCGACGGAGGATCTCGATCTGCTCAAGCTGGCGATGCTGGAGCGGATGCGTGGTGGGCCCTGGGCCGAGTTCCTCAACACGCCCCCGATGCGCGCCCGGACGATCCTCACCGGGTTGCTGGAGTCCTACTCGGCCAGCGGTGCGCTCGAACCGCACGAGCCCCAGCGCATGGCCCAGGCCTTCGCCGGGATGATCTTCGCCTTCGTCATCAGCCCGGTGCTGGAAGGCGGACCCCCGCCGGAGCCGGAAGAGACGGCCCGTTTCATCACCCACGTGTTCCTTGATGGTCTCGCATCCACTGCTCGGAGAACTCCATGAGCGCAGCTGAATCCGTGCCCCTGTCCGCTTCCCAGCCCGTGGGGACGCAACCGCTGATCCTCCCCTTCGA
Organism: Archangium sp.; assembly: GCF_057119385.1. Taxonomy (NCBI): domain Bacteria; kingdom Pseudomonadati; phylum Myxococcota; class Myxococcia; order Myxococcales; family Archangiaceae; genus Archangium; species Archangium sp. The sequence goes on from NZ_DBNGVP010000093.1 coordinate 54,728, forward strand.
GCACATCTCCGCGGCGGATCTGCCCCGCGTGGGAGGGAAGGGGGCCAACCTGGGCGAGATGGCTCGCGCCGGCTTCCCGGTGCCGCCCGGCTTCTGTGTCACGACGGCCGCCTTCGATGCGTTCCTGGCCGGCTGCGGGGAGCTCCAGGCGCTGTACACGGAGCTGGAGGCACTGGATGGGCAGGACGTGGAGGGGGCCCGCCGCGCCGCCGGAGCCACGCGCGACGCGCTCGGCCGCGCGCCCGTTCCCCCGGCCGTGGCGGACGCCGTGCTCGATGCCTGGCGGGCGCTGGACACCGGGGCCTCGTGGGCGGTGCGCTCCAGCGCCACGGCGGAGGATCTGCCGGACGCCAGCTTCGCGGGCCAGCAGGACACCTATCTCAACATCCGGGGGGCCGAGGCGCTGCTCGACGCGGTCCGGCGGTGCTGGGTGTCGCTGTTCACCGATCGCGCGGTGCTGTACCGGGCCCGGAGCGGCTTTGGCCACCGGGCGGTGAAGCTGAGCGTGGTGGTGCAGCGCATGGTGTTGCCCGAGGTGTCCGGCATCCTGTTCACCGCGGATCCCATCACCGGGCGGCGGCAGACGGTGTCCATCGACGCGGGTTTCGGCCTGGGCGAGGCGCTGGTCAGCGGGCTCATCAACGCCGACCTGTACAAGGTGGACAAGGCCACGGGCGCGCTGCTGGAGGTCCGGGTGGGAGACAAGGCCCTGGCCATCCGCCCCAGGCCCGAGGGCGGCACCTGGGAGGAGCGGCTGCCCGACAACGTCCGTCAGGCCCGGGCGCTCGACGACGCGGCCCTGCGGGAACTGGTCGCGATGGGCGCGCGGATCGAAGCGCACTACGGCAAGCCGCAGGACATCGAGTGGTGCATCGAGGGCGGGCGGCTCTACGTGGTGCAGGCGCGGCCCATCACGAGCCTGTACCCGTTGCCCGATCCCGCGCCCCGCGACGAGGGCCTGCACGCCTACGCCAGCTTCGGCCACGTGCAGATGATGACGGACGCGATGCCGCCGCTCGCCCTGCAGGTGTGGCGGTTGCTGCTTCCGTTCGACAGGGGGGCGCCGGGCCCTGGGGACGCACCCGGCGAGGCACGGATCGCCACCGTCGCGGGCAGCCGGCTCTTCCTGGACATCACGCCCCTGTTGCGCCATCCCATCCTGCGGCGCGTGTTCGTGGGCATTCTCGGTCACGTCTACGAGAACGTGGGCCAGGGCCTGGAGACGTTGGCGGGCCGGCCGGCCTTCCAGCGCGGCGTGAATGGTGACAGGGCCTCGCTGAGGTCCGTGGGACGCTTCGCCGTGCCCATCCTGGCCCGGGTGCTGGCCCGGTTGTTCGCCGTGGATCCCGCCCGGCTCCAGCCCGGGGTGGAGTCCTTCATCGAGTCGCGGGTCGCCGGAGTGCGCACCCGGCTCGCGGCGGCGGCCCCGGGCGCGGCGCGGCTGCGCGAGGCACGGCGTGCACTCTCGGAGCTCTTCTCCGAGGTCATCCTCGTCGTGGCCCCGAACATCGCCGTGGGGATCCTCGGGAACCGGCTCCTCCACCGGCTGAACCAGTGGGGTCTGATCGGCGGCACGGCGGAGGACCTGTCCGCGCTGGAGCGGGGCCTGCCCGGCAACATCACCACCGAGATGGATCTGGCCGTGGGCGATCTGACGGATCGGGTCCGTCCGTATCCGGCCCTGGCCGAGCTGCTGCGAAGCCGTCCCGCCACCGAGGCCCTGGCCGCGGCGCGCGACGTGGAAGGGGGGCCCGCGTTCCTCGATGCGTGGCGGGCCTTCCTCGAGCGCTATGGCATGCGGGGGCCCGGCGAGGTGGATCTGTCCCGGCCCCGCTACAAGGACGCGCCCGCGCCGCTCATCGCGGCCATCGTCGGAGGGCTCGGGCCGGCCTCCGCGAACCGCGCCCCGGGCGAGCACCGGGCCCACCATGCGGCACTGGCCGCCAGGGCGGATGCGGCGGGTGAGCGCGTGATCGCCGCCTCGCGCGGCGGGCTGACCGGATGGCTGCGCTCGAGGCTGGCGCGCCGGTGGGTGAGGGTGACCCGCACGGGCATGGGGCTGCGCGAGCACCCCAAGTACCTGCTCGTCCGCGTGCTGGAGCTCGTGCGCGACACGGTGCGCGAGGCCGGGGCGCTCCTGGTCCAACGCGGGGCGCTCGGCGCGGCGGAGGATGTGTACCTGTTCCGCTTCGAGGAGTTGATCGCGGCGCTCGAGGCTACCCAGACGCCGGATCTGCGCTTGCTGGCTGGAGCGCGGAGGGAGGCCCTGCGGCGCGATGCGAAACGCTCACCGCCCTTCGTGATGGCGAGCGATGGGGAGATTCCCGCGCTGGCGGTCCGCGCGGATCTGCCCCCGGGCGCCTTGTCCGGGACGGCGGCCTCGGCCGGGGTGGTGGAGGGACTGGCGCGGGTGGTGCTCGATCCGGCGCGCGAGGTGCTCCACGCCGGGGAGATCCTCGTGGCCCCGCATACGGATCCGGGCTGGACGCCGCTGTTCGTCCACGCGGCGGGGCTGGTGACGGAAGTGGGAGGGCTCATGACGCACGGCTCGGTCGTGGCCCGCGAGTATGGCATTCCCGCCGTGGTCAGCGTGGCGGGCGCCACACAGCGCATCCGCACCGGCCAGCGCATTCGCGTGGATGGCACGCGGGGCTTCGTAGAGGTGCTGGACGGAGGTGCGGCATGAAGGGCGCGCTGCTGGTCATCGGGATGATGCTGGTGGGGGTGGTGGGGCTGGCGGCCTGGAGAGGAGGCTGGCCGCTGGTGTACGAGGGGCTGAAGCGGGGAGGGCAGGAGAGCGTGACCCTGCTGCCGCTGCTGGTGGTGGTCTTCGTGCTCACCGGCTTCGTGCAGGTGCTGCTGCCCCGCGAGCTGGTGGCGCACTGGCTGTCCGACGAGGCGGGGTGGAGGGGAATCGGGGTGGCGTGGGTAGCGGGCGCGCTCACCCCGGGGGGAGGACCCATCGGCATGCCCCTGGCCGCGACGCTGGTGCGCTCCGGCGCGGGGCTCGGCGTGGTCGTCACCTACCTGACCTCGCTGTCCATGCTGTCCTTCATCCGCCTGCCGATGGAGGTCGCCATGTATGGCGGCAGGTTGACGGGACTGCGGCTGCTGGCGTCACTGGTGCTTCCCCCCGTGGCCGGGCTGCTGGCGCATGCGCTCGGGCCCTTGCTGATGGGACGCACCTGAGGCGAGCAGGAAGCCGCTGATGCGCTCGGACAGCCAGTGCCGGAAGGCATCCGTCGTCGGCGGGCAGTGCCGGCAATCCTTGATGAGTTCCGTGTCGGCGAGCGTCGAGAACAACTCCGGCGCGCGGGCGAGGAGCCGCTGTCCCGGGAAGCTCACGTCCAGGTCCGCGCCGAGCACGAGCGTGGGCGCCTTCAACCGCGCGAGCTCCTCCGGCTTCGCGAGCGCGGGCACCCGCATGTCCATGTTGAACGAGCGGAGGGCATCGCCCAGGTAGGGCACCCAGTCGTCATCCGTGGTCGTGAGCAGGTGCCGGACGAACGCCTCCAGGCGCCGTTTCGACGGGGACATCCGGTACAGCATCATCGGGAGGCCCACCTTGGTGAACCCATCCCAGTGCGAGCCATTCACCACGCCCGCGGGAACGAGCAGGGCCAGCCGCTGGATGCGCTCGGGCGCGTACGCCGCGAGCCGGATGGCCACGAAGCCGCCCCAGCTCACGCCCACCACGTGCGTGCGCTCGAGCGACAACCCATCGAGCACATCCGTCAACCACTCGCCGTACTCGTTGTTGCTCACCGAGGGCCGCGCATCCGCGCTCTTCACCGACTGCCCGACGATGTCCACCGCGTAGACGCGGAAGCGCTCGAGCAGCGGGGCCAGCTCGCTGAGCACGTGCGCCGAGCTCGCGAGCGCCCCGTGGAGCAGCACCAGGCTCGGAGCACCCTCGGGACCGCCGACGAGCACGTGCGTGTCACCGACGCGGGTCTTCACCGTCCGGCTCTCCGTCGGCACCTTCAGCCGGTGACGGAAGCGATCGAACCACTGGGAGAGAACGGCCTTGGCCTGCTCGCCTCTGAACGCGGACTTCATCATCGCTCTTTCCTCCGGGGTGATGGGCGGGTGGGACGAAGGCCCTCGAGGTGCTGGTCGATCAGGCGCTCCACCATGGCGACCGGGGCGGGGTGCGCGCCCTGCACCCACGAGATGAGGGCGAAGTAGAAGAACGAGAAGTACGCCGCGCCGAACAGCGCGCCATCCACGCCGGGCCGGAGCTCGCCCCGCGCGCTCGCCTCCTCGACCAGCCGCGCGATCGCCCCATGCACCCCGCCCACCTGGGCGGTGAACTTCCCGGCCCACGGCTCGTCCGCGAAGAGCGACTCCTTGAGCAGGGTGCGCGAGAGCTTCGGACGCCGCTGGTAGTACCCGAACACGGTGCGCGTCAGCCTGGACAGCTGCGTCTCCAGCGGTCCCGGGCCGAGCCCCTCCAGTGCGTGCCGCAGCGTCTCCTCGAGGTCATCGAAGAGGGCGGCGTGGAGCAGCTCCCGCTTGTCACCGGAGTGGTGGAGCACCGTCCCGGCGGACACCCCGGCCCGCGCCGCGATGGCCCGCAGGTTCGCCGCCTCGAAGCCCACGCGCTCGAACTCCTCGCGCGCCGCCTCCAGCACGGCCTTGCCGGTGGCCTCCTTCTGGGCCGCCCGGACGCCCGGCTGCTTCCTGGATTTCGTTTCGTTGGACACGTTCAATGAACATGTTTAACGAAATTCGGATTCCGGGTCCAGCGAAACGGCGGCCCCCTCTCGAGGCGCACCTTCGAGGCGCACCCGAGAAGGCTCAGGTATCGGTGTCGGGCGGCTCCTCGCCCGTCACCTTGCTGATGATGTCGATGCGCTCGGCCACGCCGGTGCCATCGCGCCGGAGCTCGTAGACGAGGCGGACCTTGCGGCCCGCCTTGACCGCGCTCAGCTCGGTCTGGATGCCGTTCTCCACCACGCTCGTGCCGGGCGTCACCCAGACGCGCACCTTCTTCTCCCAGGGGGCCATCGGGTTGAACACCCAGGCCTTTCCCTCCTTGCCCACGTGGGTGAAGACGCCGAGCTCCACCATCGGCTCGTCCACGTACACGCCCGCCGCCTGCCGCCGGTTCACACAGCCCGTCCCCAGCAGCGTCGCGGCCAGGACCGTGGCGATCAGCACTCGTTTCATGGTTCATCCTCCCGCGGATACACGTGCCCCAATCTGTCTCGCGGGACAAGCTGGCGCGGGGCAGGGGAGTCAGCTACCCCCACCGGTGCCCCGGCCCCCCGAGTGCCTCCTGGCGAACAGGCTTCTGTCGCCCGGTCAGCGGCCCGCCGCGCGCAGGTTTCCGCTCGAGCTCGTCTCCGGAGGCAGCGTCGGCACCTTCGGCAGATCGATGGTGAAGCACGTGCCCTTGCCCAGCTCGCTCTCCACCTCGATGCGGCCGCCGTGGGCCCGGATGATGCCGTACGACACGGACAGCCCCAGCCCCGTGCCCAGCCCCGCGGGCTTGGTGGTGAAGAACGGCTCGAAGAGGTGCCGCTTCGTCTCCTCGGACATGCCCGAGCCGGTGTCACGCACCTCCACGCGCACCTGCGCGCCCTCTCGCCGGGTGACCAGGCGCACCACGCCGCCGGAGGGAGTGGCCTGCCCCGCGTTGACCAGCAGGTTCACCAGCACCTGCACGATCTGCCGCGGACGGCCCACCACCGGCCCCACGTCCTCCAGCACCTCCTCCACCCGCACGTGGCCCAGTTGGATGCGCGCGATGCGCAGCGCCGTCCGCACCTCGGCGGTGAAGTCGTAGGAGACGTAGCCCTCGTAATCCCCGCGCGAGAAGCGGCGCAGATCCGAGACGATGGAGTTCACCCGTTTGATTCCATCCAGCGTCGCCGGCAGCACGTCGTCCACGTACTCCTTGAGCGGCGCGGACAGGTTCGGCTCGTCCTTCAGGTCCTGGAGCAGCGAGTCCACGTTGCTCGTCACGTAGCTCATGGGGTTGTTGATCTCATGCGCCACGCTCGCCGCCATCAACCCCAGGCTGGAGAGCCGCTCCTGCTCGAGCGCTCGCTGGTGCAACTGCTGCAACTCCTGGTGGGCCTGCTCCAACAGCCCGTGCTTCTGCACCAGCAGCTCTCCGCGCTTCTCGGTCCCCAGGTAGCCGAAGATGCCGATCAGGGAGAAGGCCGCGGCCGTGGCGGGCTCGGCGCCGGTGGACAGGGCCACTGCGTTGATCACCACGAGGTAGAGGGCCATCCGGGGACGGACCCACCGGTCGAGCCCGAAGTACCAGAGCATGTTGTAGGGCACGAAGACCCAGACCAGCACGGACCAGCGGGTCTGGATGCCCAAGAGGCAGATGCAGACCATGTTGATCGCCATCCGCATGGCTTCCACCCCGGCGCGGCTGGTCTTCCGGGCGAGCCATTCGAGGAACAGGGTGTTGAGCGGGATGAGCGCCGCGGCCACCCCCACGACGGAGAGGACCGCGTTCCACTGGCCCCAGTGCGCGATGATCAACGAGAGGTTGATGACGGCCGCCCCCATCCCCGCGAGCCCCTGGATGGCACGTTGGGCCCGCTCCGAGTCCGACACGGGGTCTGCAACGCCAGGCTGGCTGTCCATCATGCTCCTCGGTGTCGTGGCGACCGGAGGAGATCATAGGAGCAACAAGGGTCCGCCAGCCAAGGAGGACCCGGCCTGGCAGGTCAGGTGAGCAACCTCACCGGCGCGCCGGCCTTCCAGGCGAGGATGTCCTCCAACGCATCGCGGTAGAAGACGGCGTAATTTTCCCGCGTCACGTAACCCAGGTGCGGCGTCAGCACGACGTTGGGCAGCGTCAGCAGGGGATGGCCGGCTGGCAGGGGCTCGACGGGGAACACGTCCAGCCCGGCCCCGGCGATCCGCTGCTCGCGCAGCACGGCCAGCAGACGGCTCCAATCGGCGAGCCCCCGCGCGACGCGCTGGTAGTCATCGAGAATGGCGATCTTCACGGGCGGCATTCTCCAGATCCCTCCGGGCGATCGCCACCAATCGCCGGACATGCTCGCGGACATCCTCCGGCCAGGGCTGGATGAGCTGCTCGAAGCGCTCGGGGTCGTTCGCGAAGAAGGCCCGCGAGGACTCCTCGAAGCCGGGGAAGTCTCCCGCCATGATGCTCATGAACTTGTAGGCGGCTTCCTGGGAGCGCCGGGCCCGATCCGCGCCCGCGCTGTTGCGCTTCGCCTCCTCGACGAGCTTGCGCAGCGTCACCGAGGCCCCGCCCGGCTGCGAGTTGAGCCACTCCCAGTGGCGGGGCAGGAGCGACACCTCCCGCGAGACGACTCCCAGCTTCGGCCGGCCCGGACCGGATCGCCGGGTCTCCTCCACGGCCGTCTCGGCCTCGGCCCGCCGGGCCCGCTTCTTCTCCAGCTTGTCCAGGAACTCGTACAGCGTCCCCCGGAAGTCCAGGTCCACCGGCGTGCCCGTCTCGTCCTCGAAGATCAGGATCGACGCGCTGTCTCCCCGGTCGAGCCGCTCCTTGGCCTTCAGGGCGACCTCCATCAGCTCTCCCGACGCGATGAGCCGATGTCCCGCGAAGCCCGTGTAATTCCTCTGCTTTTCCTCGCCCATACCCGGCTCCTTTCCGAAGCCCCAATACCACCCGGGTAGAAACCAATCCCACGGGGTGAAATCCATGACGTCGAATATTACCCCGGGTAAATCCGGCATCAATGGATTTTACCCGGGTGATATCCAGCTCATTGGATACTACCCGGGTGGAATGAGGCCCCGCCGGGGCGCGGCCGGGGCAGGGGAGGGGGCCCCGGGCGGGCTCAGTTCCGGTACAGGAGGAACAGGGGCGTATCGATCGAGACGCCCGCGCTGAAGCGCCAGGACGGAGCCGGGGTCACGCCGCCCGCGTCGAGGTCATACGCGGCGCCCAACGAGAGCGAGACCGGCGTCCTGGGAATCATCCCCTTGAGCCACAGGCCGGGGCTGACGGCCTCCATCACACGGGGCGCCTTGCGCTCCTCCACGCCGACGAACTGGGTGTAGCCGGCCAGATCGATCACCTGGAAGAACGCGCTCCAGGTGAGCCCGGCGCCGCCGAGCTGGTAGTCGAGGCCGACGGGCACCAGCAGCCGGGGCGTGACGCGGTTCGCGCGGGGTCCGGAGAGCGAGTAGGAGCCCCCCAGCCCCACCAGGCCGCCCAGCGAGACGAAGCGGTGCACGTCCGGATCGCTCCGCCAGCGCCAGCTGCCCACCGGCGAGGCCGAGGCGAGCACCACGGCCTTCACCTCCTGGGCATCCTTCGCGTCGGCGAGCGACACCAACAGGCCGCCGTACCGGGCGAAGCCCTCCGGCAGGCAGATGCACGGCCGGCGCTCGCAGCGCCACTCGGACGTACGCGCCTCCGGTTCCGCCGCCGAGGGGGCCTTCCACGCCTCCTCCTGCACGCACCGCTTCGCCACGCCGTCGTCGTACCGAGCCGTCCGGCTGGAGATCGCCTGGTGCTCGAGCAGCAGCTGGTACACGGTGGAGAGATCCCTCGCGATCGCCGCCACCACCATGCGCAGCACGTCGCGGGACGAGGACAGGAAGCCCCGGGCCTCGAGCAGGGCCTTCTGGTTCTGAGCCACCTGCTCCGCGGCACCGGCACCGGAGGACTCCAGCCACGCCCCCATCAGCCGGTTGAGGTGCAGCAGCCCGTCCAGCGCCACATGCGCGGCATCGAGCGCCGACACTCCCTGCTGGGCCAGCAACCGGGTGGCCTCGGCGATGCGCTCGGGGCCTCCGTTCTGGGCGCCCGCGGAGAGTTGCCCGGCCTGCTCCACCAGCCGCTGCAGGTCCGCCGCCACGGTGAAGACGCCCTCGGCCGATTCGGAGAGGGGAGGGGCGATCGCGGCCCAGATCTTCAACCGCGACTGCTTCCCGGCCGGCGCGTACACCCAGCCGCAGCTCTCCTTCTGCAGCGAGAGCAGCAACACGGCCAGGCCCCGGGCGTTCGCGTCCATCTGCGGAACGAGGCCCCGGTTGGCGTCATCCACCAGCGCGGTGTAGCGCGTGAAGGAGGCGGGCATGCCACTCACGCACGCCATCTGCGTGTAGAGCCGCGAGACGTCGGGGGGAAGGCCCGGCTCCAGGGGGAGCGTCTCGAGCCGGCGCGACAGCGTGTCCAGCGCGCGCACCGGGTGCACGCCGCTCACCATCGAGTCCACCATCTCCCGTACGGGCAGCGCGGCCCGCTCATAGCGGCGCCCATCCGCCTGGGCCACCACCTCGAAGACCAGGTGCGAGGGGATGGAGCGGAGATCCTGCTCCACCGTCTTGCGCAGCAGTGCGAGCGAGGCCGCCCCGCCAGCCCCGAGCGTGGAGGCGAACGCGTTGTTGTGCGCCGCGGTGCAGGTGGCGGGCAGCCAGTCACGGATGTGCCCCTGCCGCTGGCCCCACTGATCCTTCACCTCCTGCTTGCAGATGCGCTCGTCGAACTCGACGAGCACGTACAACACGGCCTCGGCCTCGGCCCGCTCCTGGAGGGCTCCCGCCAGCCCGGTGAAGACCTGATCCAGGAACGCGTTCAGATCGATCCCCGGCAGCAGGCCCGGCAGGCTGGTGGCGGTCTCCACGCCCGCGTTCAGGGAGGTGTGGCCCCGGGCCGCGTCCAATATCTCCGACGTGGTGAGCGCCGCCTCCTGTTGCTCCCGGGGAGCGGTCTTCGAGCGCCGCACGGCCTCCAGTGCCAGGTCCAGCTCGTCGAGCGCCTGGAAGAGGGGCCTGCGCTCACTGAAGTACGCGGCGAGCACCAGCGCGTCCGAGTCGAGCAGCGCCTCCAGATCGAACTCCGACGCGGAGGGGCCCTGGTAGCGCTGGCACCAGGAGGCGATCTCGGGGACGGACTGGGGGGAGGGGATGCAGGCGGCGCGGATGCGCCCGGGGAGGTTGCCGCGGATCTGCCCCCACCACAGGGCGAAGGCGCTCGTGGTGTCCTGGGTGGGGAGCAGCCCGGCGCCGGGCACGGCGGTGGACAGGGGCACGGGAGCCACGCCCAGCGGGGCTCCGGGAGCGGGGCCCACGGACTGGGGAACGGCTCTGGATTGAGCGAGCGCGGCGGTGGACAGCAGGAGCAGGGCCAGGAGGATGCCTCCCGGTGCGCGCGGATGCCTACGCATACAGTGTCCTTTCTCGGTGTCTAGACGTCGAAACCCAGCGCGTGCATGGCCTCGAGCACGTCATCGCTGGAGAACGGAATGGCCTCACCCTGGTGGGTGTCGGCGTGGAAGGCGCGGTGGAGGCCGATGAGCTCGTCCGGCTGGCCCGGGCCGGTGCTGCGCAACAAGGGGCCTCCACTGAAGGCCGGGAGGTTGGCGGCGGGGTAGTGCAGGTGGCCATCCTCGCCGGTGGTGACGGTGACGGGGATGGACACCTGGGTGCGCGGCCGCACGAGGGTCCAGCCCCACAGCATGGCCTCGCCGTCCCTCGCCGAGTCGGCGAGCAGGGGCGGATCGAGCGGTCCGCTCACCTCCATGGGCATGCGCAGCACCGCCAGATCCAGGGTGCCCAGGAAGCCGGCGCTCTCGAGGAAGCGCGAGGGGATGACCACGGCATCGGCCCAGGCCCGGACGTTGCCCAGGTCGACCTTCACCTGGGCCGCGGCGAAGAGCTGGGCTCCCGCGCGGAACAGCACGGCGTGCGCCACCGTCAGCACCAGCCGCGGGTGCACCAGCAGACCGCTGGCCACCTGCGAGCGGTTCCAGGCGGAGGCCTCGATCGCCGCCACCGGGGTGAAGGCACCCTCGAGCGGCTGGTTCCGGTAGAAGAGGCCGAGGTTGGCCGCCGACCAGCCGCCGATCATCTCGTCACCGGGATGGAGTGCTCGACGCCTCCGACGTGGACCTTGATCTCGGCCGGCGGGGCGGGAGCACCCGGCTCCAGCTCCACGCGGAACTCCAGACAGGGATGGGACGCCCACCTCCGGGGCGCGTCCACCAGGCGGACCTGCTTCACGCCCTGGAGCTGCTGGAGCTCGGGCAGCTTGAGCTGCGCGGCCTGACGCAGTTGCCCGAGCTGCACGGCGGTGCTCGCCGGGGGCGTGGCCGGTGTCAGCGGCGTGCCTGGCTGGGGCGAGGGCGGCGTGTCCGACGACTTCTGTTGCACCTGGGCGGAACGGACGCGCCGGGACTCGGTCAGCATGCCGAGCAGCTCGTCCCAGAAGGACGCGCCGATGGCCGCGGCCGCACCGGTGAGGAGGACCTGCCCCACGAAGGTGAGGGTGGCGCGGATGGGGGAACCGCTCTGGGTGGGATTGGGCCAACCGCACGTGCCCAGGAAGGCGTTCGCCCCCGAGACGAGCGCGATCAGGAGCCCGATGAACAGCGTGTTCTCGGAGTTGGCGGTCCGGGTGAGCCGATCCACCTCGTCGCCGCCGAGCGCGATCGGCACGGGCTGCTTCGCCGAGCCGATATAGGTGTCGCCGGTCCGCAGGTCGACCTGGAGGTTGCCGCCGGCTTCTTTCTTCCCGAAGCGCATCCGGGGCCGGAGGGGTTGCCAGTTGCGGTGCTTGAACACCGACGAGATGCGCTCGACCGCCAGCGAGAGGACGAACAGCACCAGGAGCCCTCGCAGGAAGGCGTCCAGACCCCCACCGTTGCCGCCGAGAGTCTCCAGGGTGCCGCTGGTGCCCATAGTCTCGCCCCGTGTCTGGTCACGGCGACTATAGCGGCCGGTTCGGACAGGGGGCAGGGGAGAGAGTCCTTCCCCCGTTCATCATCCCGGGACGCTCAGGCCAGGGGCCGGCGGCGGACGCGCCACACGGTGAGCATCGCGCCCAGGAGCACCAGGAACGCCGTGCCTTGAGCGCCCCGCGCATCCCGAGCCACCGAGCACCCGAAGGCGAACCCAGGGGGCTCGACTTGCTCCTTCAGGCAGACCGGAGCGCCCTCGGTGGCGTTCCCCGCGGGATCGATCACGCGCCAGGAGAAGCACGGGGTGTACGCGGCATCATGCCGGGGCATCTCGAAGGTGGTGTCGGTGGGCTCGCCCGAGGTATCCACCCCCCAGACGCCCCACAGGACCTTGTGCTCATGCGGGTCCGGCTCACCGAAGCGGTAGGGCGTGTCGTCCGTCACCCAGAGCTCGAATCGATAGGCGCCAATGGCGCGTCCACCCTGGACACCGGGGACCCGGACCCGGGCGAGGGTGCTCACCTCCCGGCCGGTCTTGCGGCAGGGGAGACACACGCCGGGCGTGCATTGGAGCTTGTCCCGCTCGAAGGACTCGAGCGCCACGTCCAGCCCTCCGAGCAGCTCGAGCGGCGGAGCCAGCTGCGCTCCGGTCGTGAACGAGCCGCGCAGCTCCGTGGGTCCCTGCACCCACTCGGGTGGGGGCTCACTCTGGAGCAGGGCCGCGACGAACGTGTAGCGCCGGTCCGGGAGCAGCGGGGAGTCGGGCCGCCACGCCTCACCCGAGGGGCTTCCAGGCCAGGAGTGCAGGCGTCCGGGAACGAGCTCACCGGTGACGGAGTCCGTCACGGTGACGGAGAGGAGGTTGTGGAAGGTGGCCTGGTCGTTCGCGGGGGTGCCCGAGAGCGTCCAGGTTCGTGAGGTGAACAGCACCACGGTGTCGAGCGGGACATTCGAGGCGCCGTCCGCGGGGAAGCTCTCGGTGAGCGTGTAGTAGTCGAGCCATGTCCCGAGCGGCTCGCAGGCCTCGGCGGGTGACGCGCGCAGCGACACCGAGAGGGCCAGGGCCGCTTGAAGGAGACAGACGGCGAACAGGAAGGGTTTGAAGCGCATCGGAGCTCCCGGTGGAAAGGATGGCGCCGGAGCGGCTGTGCAAGGCACGAACCACACACGCGCGGAGGGACGCACCGTGGTGGAGCGTGACGTGGAACCGTGACAAGGGCGTCAGGGCGCCCTCGGATTTGGACGTGGGGCTGCTCGCGGCGCGCTGACCTCAGCCCTTGGAGGGAGGGAGGTACTGCGCGGGCAGCGGCTGCTCCGGCGTCTCGGCCGTCCAGGCCACCGTGAGCAACCACCAGCGCTTGCCATCGTTGAAGAGCTGGATGCTGTTGATGCCGCGCATGAAGGGCTTCGTCTCCTCGCCGCGCAGGGCCTCGTAGGTGCTGAAGACGTGCACGAGGGCGCCGAAGCGCTCCTGGACGCGATGGATCTCCCGCTCGCGGAAGCCCTCCTCGACGAGGAGCTTCCCGGACGAGGTGATGTACTCCTCGGGGGTGATCAACCGGTAGCCGAAGGTGCCGTCCTTGCGCTTGCCGGCGGGGATCATCCGCGCGCCGGGAGCGAAGAGGGAACGGAAGCGCTCCCAGTCGCGGGCCTGGCCCTTGGGTCCGGAGATGACGTCATAGAGCGCGGCCACGACGGACTCGGGGGTGGCCACGTCTTCCGGCTTGGCCTCGGGTGCGGGGACAGCGGGAGCCGTGACCTGCGCGGGGGCCGGAGCAGGGGAGGGCGCGGCGGCGGGAGCCTGCGCGGGAGCCGGAGCCGGGGCGGGCGCGGGAGTGGGCTTCTTCGCATCGGCGGCGAACGCCGGGGTCATCACACCGGTGGAGAGCAGTGCGGCGACGATCGGCCACACGCGGAACTTGGGAGCGGAGTGCATGAGGAGCCTCAGGGACTGCGAGGGGCGCGCATCATGGCCCACGCCCGGTGAAAACTTCCACTTCGCCTCGCCAGCCGGAATGCGTGTCACTACAGTCGTGACGCCTGTGCCTGCTTCCAGGCACCGGGGGGACACAACAATGAAACGCATCGTCGTCAGTCTCGCGCTGCTCGCCGGCTGCACCACCACGACCCGTCAGGCCGAGCCGCCCGCCGCCACCACCCAGGCCAGCGCGCCCGCGTCCATCTACGTGTTCAAGGGCGTGGAGGTCTTCGGCTCGCGCAAGGTGCCCCGGGAGAAGCTGCTCGAGCTCGTCACGATGCCTGCACCGGGCACGCGGATGGACACGAAGAACGAGCAGCAGAACAAGGAGTTCATCGCGAACCTCATGGAGAGCAAGAAGCGGCTCTCCGAGACGTACTCCTTCGCGTTCATCCGGATGTCGGTGGGCCAGGACCAGAAGCACACGATGGGGGTGATGGTGGATCTGGTCGACACGGGGGACGAGTGGCGCATGCCCTTCAACCCCGAGCCGAAGGGAGAGGTCGCCGATCCGGAAGGGTTGCTCGCGGCCTGGTCGAACTATCTGAAGACGTTCTGGAAGCTGCGGAACCAGGGGGCGGTGCCGGAGTGGGGCATGGGCACCTGCCGGGCGCCGCTGGGGTGTTACGGGGGGTTCGATCACCCCGAGCTCGCGCCCATGGAGCAGCGTTTCATCGACGGGGTGCCGCGCAACGCCGATGCGCTCGTGCGCGTGCTGCGCGAGGACAAGGACAGCGGCAAGCGGATGAACGCGCTCATGCTGTTGACCTACCTGTCCTCGCCCGAGCAGCTGGTGAAGGCGATCCTCCCGTCGGTGCGTGATCCGAACGAGGGCGTGCGCAACGAGGCGCTGCGCCGGCTCGGGTCGGCCCAGGAGGTGTCGAAGAAGCCGGGCATCGTGCCGATCGAGCCCGTGCTCGAGGCGCTCTGTTACCCGATGGCGACGGATCGCAACAAGGCGGGCTGGACGCTGGTGCACATCATGGAGGTGGAGGGCACCGTGCACCGGCAGCAGATCCTCGACAAGGCGGGCGAGGTGCTTCTGGAGATGGCGGGCATGCGCTCGGACCTGGACCGCGAGCCCTCGCGCAAGGTGCTCGCGATGCTGGCGGGACAGGACTTCGGCGACGACATGGCGGCGTGGCGCCGCTGGTTCGAGCAGACGCGAGGTCCGAGACCATGAGGACGCGGATGCTGGGCTGACAGGGGAGGGGACGAGCCGACCGGTTCCGTACGGCCGCCTCTCTTCACCCTTTGTGTGGAGGGCGCATCTCTGACAGCGTGGGAGATTCGATGCGGCGCTCCCGCCTGCTCCAGGCCCTGATCCTCTCGCTGGCCCTGCACCTGGGCCTGGGGCTCTTGTTGTACCTGGCGCCGCCGAAGCGCGATCCCTTCCTCCTGAGCGCCCGTCAGGAGCCGGTCCAGTTCGAGGTGGTCGAGCGCACGCCACCCCCACGACAGGAGCCGCCCCCACCCACGCCGCCCCCGGCCGTGGAGCCCCCTCGGCCGCCGCGTCACACGCCGCGGCCCCCACGCGCCGCGCCGCCTCCCGTTCCACCACCTCCGACCGCCACGGCCGAAGCGTCGCCTCCCGCCGCCACGCCACCGGCCGAGCCTCTCGCCGAGACGAAGCCCGAGGCGCCGCCCGAGGTTCCGGATGTCCCGCGCCAGGTGCGCCTGTTCCCAGGCCCCGATGGCCTGGCAGTGGGCCCTGCACCCTCCACGGGCGCCACACCGGGAGCCTCCACCGGACGCACGTGGAGGCCGGGGGATGGACCTTCACCCGAACAGCTCCGCGCGCAGGAGAACGCACGGGTCCAGGGCCGCGTGCAGGGCATGCTCGACGACGGCATGGCGCACCTGCGCGTGCGGAATGGCCTCGTGGACACCTACTTCGGAGAGATGGACAAGGCACTGGAGAAGGGGCTCTCCGGCGCGCCGCTCTTCGCGTACGAGGGCGTGTTCAAGCACTTCTTCAAGGCCACTCCCGAGCGGGGCAAGGGCTTCCATGATCTGATGAAGAGCTTCGGGAACTATGGCGCGACGGGCAGCCCGGACGGAGCGGGCGGGCCCTCGGGCACGGATCGGCTGGAGGACGTGGCGCGCTCGGGAGGAGCGGGGGCGCGGGCCCGGTCGAGGCCCTCGGCCGTGGACATGTTCGAGACGTACAACAAGGCCGCGGGCGCGCTGCACGTGACGCTCGAATTGGAGCAGTCGCGCACGGGCAAGGTGCTGGGGGTGAAGCTGCTCGACAGCTCCGGCAATCCGCTCTTCGACACGTATGTGGTCGAGCGAGTCCCCCCGTCGCTGGAGAAGCTCGGGCCCGCGTCGGAGCACTTCGCGGCGAGATCGACGGGCAACGTGCGCAGCGTCTGGGGAGTCGATGGGCACGTGAGCTTCTCGCGCACCATCCGGTTCTCGAAGCTGGACGAGCTCCGGGCCGACGACGCGGCCTACATCTCGGCGTTGATGCCGCTGGGGCTGTTGTCGGGCAACTTCGAGGAGACGCGGGGCGAGGTGATCATCCCGGACTTCCGCCGGCCGCACTTCGACATCCAGACCCAGTTGCTGCGCGTGTACTGAAAACCCCAAGGACTTCAGGGCCTTGAACGAAGAAAGGCCCCTGGAAGCGCGCGGTGTGCACGCCTCCCCGGGGCCTCGTCTCCCTCTCGATGGCCGGACAGCGGCTAGGCGCTGGCGGTCTTCTCCTGACCCACGTTGATGCCCTGCTTGCCGAGGTAGCCCATGGCCTTGTCCTTCACGTCGGTGCGCAGCTCGGTGCCGGTCTTGGGCGCGAGCATGAGCGCGGCGATGCCACCGACGGCGCAGCCGATGACGAACGCGCCGATGCCGGCGAACGAGCTGCGGGCGGGCTTGTAGGTGGTGAGGCCCACGTAGCGCAGCACGTCATCGGCGTCGAAGTCGTCCCACTGGTTCTTGGCGAACCTGGGCAGGTCCTTCATGATCTTCCGGGCGAGCAGCCGCCGGTAGATGTCGCTCTTCACCGCCCACTTGGCCTTCTTCGCGAACAGCATTCCGTCCTCCTCCTTGGCCACAGCCAATCCGAGGGATGGGTCTCCCCCCACGGCAGCCCACCCCTGCGAGCCGTGAAAGTAGGGAGGGCGGGCGAGGGGGGAACCCCCTGGGCAACGTCCGGGTGACGGGGGAGGGGGGAGGCGTCGGCTGCCGGTCAGAGTGGGGGCATGACGCGGCGTGTCCAAGGTGGGGAGTGAACGGAGACAGCGGCCAGGCGAGCACCTTTCTGGTATGCCCCCGGCGCCATGTCATTCGATCAGAAGCTGCTCGAGAAGATCGCCCAGGTCGAGAAGGGCGGAGCCGAGAAGTACCACGCGAAGAACCGGGAGACGGGGAAGCTGTTCGCCCGTGAGCGCATCCGGCTGCTGGTGGACGAGGGCTCGTTCGTCGAGGACGCAAAGCTCGCCAACAACGTGGACGCGGAGCTGCCGTCGGACGGCGTGATCATCGGAGTGGGGAAGGTGGCGGGGCGTCCGGTGGCGATCATGGCCAACGACTCCACGGTGAAGGCGGGGAGCTGGGGCGCTCGGACGGTGGAGAAGATCCTCCGCATCCAGGAGACGGCCAAGGGGCTGAAGTGCCCGCTGCTGTACCTGGTGGACTCGGCGGGAGCGCGCATCACCGATCAGGTGGAGATGTTCCCGGGCCGGCGGGGCGCGGGCCGCATCTTCTACAACGAGGTGCACATGTCCGGCGAGGTGCCGCAGGTGTGCCTGCTCTTCGGGCCCTCGGCGGCGGGCGGCGCGTACATCCCCGCGTTCTGCGACATCGTCATCATGGTGGACGGCAACGCCTCCATGTACCTGGGCAGCCCGCGCATGGCCGAGATGGTCATCGGCGAGAAGGTGACGCTCGAGGAGATGGGCGGCGCGAAGATGCACTGCTCGGTGTCGGGCGTGGGCGACGTGCTGGTGAAGACGGAGCAGGAGGCGATTGAAGCGGCCAGGAAGTACATCTCCTTCTTCCCGGAGAACTTCACCCAGGCGCCGCCGCGGGCCGAGCCCAAGGCGCCCAAGGCCAGCGGCAAGCGGGTGGACGAGATCATCCCCGCGGACCAGAACAAGCCCTTCGACATGCACGCGCTCATCGCCGAGCTGATCGACGAGGGGAGCTGGTTCGAGGTGAAGAAGCTCTTCGCGCAGGAGCTGATCACCGGCCTGGCGCGCATCGACGGCCGGCCGGTGGGAATCGTGGCCAACCAGCCCAAGTACAAGGGCGGCGTGCTCTTCGTGGACTCGGCGGACAAGGCGGCGCGGTTCATCTGGCTGTGCGACGCCTTCAACATCCCGCTCTTGTACCTGGCGGACGTGCCGGGCTTCATGATCGGCACGAAGGTGGAGCGCGCGGGCATCATCCGGGCGGGCGCGAAGATGATCTCCGCGGTGTCCGAGGCGAGCGTGCCGAGGATCTGCGTGGTGGTGCGCAAGGCGTACGGCGCGGGTCTGTACGCCATGAGCGGGCCGGGCTTCGCGCCGGACGCCACGCTGGCGCTGCCGCAGGCGATGATCGCCGTGATGGGCCCGGAGGCGGCGGTGAACGCCGTCTACTTCAACAAGATCCAGGAGAAGCCCGAGGCCGAGCGGGCCGCCTACGTCCAGCAGCTCCGGGACGAGTACCGTCAGGACGTGGACATCTACAAGCTGGCGAGCGAGCTGGTGGTGGACGAGATCGTCCCGGGCGACCGGCTGCGCACCGAGTTGCTCCAGCGTTATGAGTTGTATTCCCGGCGCTTCCAGCCCCGGGAGTCCAAGAAGCACGGCGTCTACCCGGTTTGACGGTCTCCCCTCCACCCTCTGCTATACATCCCCCCATGGACTTCGAACTTCCCGAAAGCCATCGAGCCCTCCAGTCCTCCCTCCGTGACTTCTGCGAGCGCAGGGTGAAGCCCTACGCCCGCGAGTGGGACAAGGAGGAGAAGTTCCCGATGGAGGTGGTGAAGGAGCTGGGTGAGCTGGGCGTGATGGGCATGCTGGTGTCCGAGGAGTACGGCGGCGCCGCCATGGACTCGCTCGCGGTGGCGGTGGCGGTCGAGGAGATCGCCCGCTACGACGGCTCGCTGGCCCTCACCGTGGCATCCCACAACGGGCTGGGCACCAGCCACCTGCGCGTGTTCGGCAACAAGGAGCAGCTGCGCAAGTACCTGCCGAAGCTGGCCACGGGCGAGCACCTGGGCGCCTGGGGCCTGACGGAGCCGGGCAGCGGCTCGGACGCGGCGGGCATGAAGACCACGGCGGTGCGCAAGGGTGACAAGTGGGTGCTCAACGGCACCAAGATGTTCATCACCCAGGGCACGGTGGGCAGCGTCTTCGTGGTGCTGGCCGTCACGTCGCCGGAGAAGAAGCAGAAGGGCGTCACCGCCTTCATCCTGGAGAAGGGGATGCCGGGCTTCAGCCAGCGGTCCATCCACGGCAAGCTGGGCATGCGCTCCTCGGACACGGCGGAGCTGGTGCTGGAGAACGTGGAGGTTGCGGACTCGCAGCGGCTGGGCGAGGTGGACCACGGCTTCATCGACACGATGAAGATCCTGGACAAGGGCCGCATCACCATCGGCGCGCTGGCGGTGGGCCTGGCCCGGGGCGCGCTGGAGGAGTCGGTGCGGTACGCCCGGGAGCGCACGGCGTTCGGCCAGCCCATCTCCGAGTTCCAGGGGCTGCGCTGGATGTTCGCGGACATGAAGACGGAGACGGACGCGGCGCGGCTGCTGGTGTACCGGGCGGCGCACCTGGCCGACGCGGGCCAGCCGTACAGCCAGGAGGCCTCCATGGCCAAGCTGTTCGCCTCCGAGGTGGCCACGCGGGCCTGCAACAAGGCGGTGCAGATCCACGGCGGCTACGGCTACACCCGGGAGTTCCCCGTCGAGCGCTACCTGCGCGACGCCAAGCTGTGCGAGATCGGCGAGGGGACGAGCGAGATCCAGCGCACCATCATCGCGCGCGAGGTCTTCAAGAAGGCGTAGGACACGGCCGTGCGGCTGGATACCGGGGCGGGGGAGGGCCTGGAGGCTCCCCTGCCGTGGGTGCTGCTCGAAGCGGTGGGGAGACCCTACCGTTTCGCAGCGGAAGGATTCGAACTGGGAAGAGGCCGTGGCGACCCTGCAACCCGCTGAGCGAGTGAAGGCCCTGGAGGCGCGGCTGGGGACGACGTTTCCCCGTCCCGAGCTGGGGCTCACCGCGCTGACGCACAAGAGTTGGATCAACGAGCACCGGGGCGAGGGCCACCAGGACAACGAGCGGCTGGAGTTCCTCGGGGACGCGGTGCTCAACCTGGCGGTGGGCCACCGGCTGATGGAGCGTTTCCCCCAGATGAAGGAGGGGGAGCTCACGCCGTTGCGGGCCCGCATCGTCAACGAGGAGGGCTTGTCGCGCATCGCTCGGCGGCTGGGGCTGGGCGAGCTGCTGCAGCTGGGCCGGGGCGAGGAGCTGAGTGGCGGCCGGGAGAAGAGCTCGCTGCTGGCCAACGCGCTGGAGGCGGTGTTCGCCGCCGTGTACCTGGGCTCGGGGCTGGAGCCGGTGATGGGGCTGGTGGACCGGCACTTCGCCGAGGCGCTGGAGGGTGTGGCGCAGGCGCTCAGCCGGCAGGACTACAAGACGAAGCTGCAGGAGGCGGCGCAGGACAGGCTCAAGCTGACGCCCCGCTATCAGATCGTCTCCGAGGTGGGCCCCGACCACGAGAAGATCTTCGAGGTGGAGGTGATGCTGGGCTCGGACGTGTACGCACGCGCCACGGGCCGCAGCAAGAAGGACGCCGAGCAGACGGCGGCCCACGGGGCCCTGGTGCTGCTGGACCGGGGCGAGAAGCCGGGGCAGGTGGCCGCGGCGCCTCCGGGGACACCGAATCCCGGAGTTCCGGGGGCAGCCGAGCAGGCGCCGGTGGCCGTTCCGGGTCCGAAGGACGACACCCCGGCCTGAAACTGCTTGGCCGCCTGGGGGGTGGAGCATAAGGTCCCGCGCCCATCCGCTAGTGGGATTCAATCTGGGAGGCAGCCATGGGAATGATGGACGAGGCGCGCGCGGGCAATGATCTCTATGCCACCTTCGACACCACCGAGGGTCAGATTGTCGTGAAGCTCTTCGCGAAGGACGCGCCGGAGACGGTGCAGAACTTCGTGGGGCTGGCGACGGGCGAGAAGGAGTGGGTGCACCCGGGGACGCGCGAGCGCATGACGGGCAAGCCGCTCTATGACGGGACGATCTTCCACCGCTGCATCGGCAACTTCATGATCCAGGGCGGGGATCCGCTCGGCCAGGGCATCGGCGGGCCGGGGTACAAGTTCAAGGACGAGTTCCAGAGCGGCCGCCGGTTCGACAAGAAGGGCCTGCTGGCCATGGCCAACGCCGGTCCGAACACGAACGGCAGCCAGTTCTTCATCACCGTGGTACCCACGCCGCACCTCAACAACCGGCACACCATCTTCGGCGAGGTCGTGAAGGGCCAGGACGTGGCCGACCGCATCGCCAACGAGATCCCCAAGGGCGCCGGCGACCGGCCGAGGAAGGACGTGGTCATCAGCAAGCTGACCATCAGCACCTCCGCGCCGGCCTAGGCGTCCCGAGCCGCCCTGGAGGCGGTTGCCCGCCGGGTTGCCGCATTTCACGGCGGGTCCGATGTTCCATGTCGTTCCGAGCAGTTCTTGGGGAACCCCCTCCAGAGGGGGCGCCCTGATCACCTTCGACCTTCGAAGCTTTAGATGGCTCCTCAGCAGACACACCGCAGCGGGTTCGCCGCGCTCATTGGCCGTCCGAACGTGGGCAAGAGCACGCTGCTCAATCAACTGACAGGCGAGAAGCTCGCCATCGTCTCTCCCAAGCCGCAGACCACCCGGAACCGGATTCTGGGCGTGGTGACGCGGCCGGAGGGGCAGGTGGCCTTCCTCGACACGCCCGGCATCCACCAGGCCAAGGGCGAGCTCAACCGCTACATGGTGGACGTGGCGCTGCAGGCGGTGGACGACGTGGACCTGGTCCTCTTCGTCGTCGAGCCCGGCGGCATCGCGGAGAAACCCGAGGTGAGCCCGGGCAACCGGTTCATCCTCGAGCGGCTGCAGAAGGCGGGCAAGCCCACCTTCCTGGTCATCAACAAGATCGACACCGTGCTCAAGCCGGTGCTGCTGCCGCTCATCGATCTGTACCGAAAGGAGTTCCCCTTCGCCGAGGTGGTGCCCATCTCCGCGAAGGATGACGACGGTGTGGAACAGCTCTTCCAGGCGGTGCTCCAGCACATGCCCGAGGGCGATCCACTCTTCCCCGAGGATGTGCTGACGGACCAGGCGGAGAAGACGCTGGTGGCCGAGTACATCCGCGAGCAGGTGCTGCGTCACTGCCGGCAGGAGATTCCGTACTCCACGGCGGTGCTGGTGGACTTCTTCGACGAGTCCGAGCGCGAGCCACCGCCAGGAACGCCCCCGGGCAAGCTCGCGGGCCTCATCCGGATTGCCGCCTCCATCTACGTGGAGCGTGACAGCCAGAAGGCCATCATCATCGGGAAGCAGGGGCAGATGCTGAAGACGATCGGGACGGACGCGCGCAAGGCCATCCAGCGGTTGCTGGGGGCGCACGTGTACCTCTCGCTACGGGTCCGGGTGGAGGCTCGCTGGAGCGAGCGTCCCGAGGGCCTCAAGAAGCTGGGTTACGAGTAGGAAGTACGCGCATGAAGCCTCTGGTCGCCATCGTGGGCCGTCCCAACGTGGGCAAGTCCACGCTCTTCAATCGCCTCGCCAGGCGCCGTATCGCCCTGGTGGAGGACCAACCCGGAGTCACCCGCGACCGGCATTACTGGGACGTGGACTATGACGGCCGGGACATCACCATCATCGACACGGGCGGTTTCGTGCCCGGGGAGAAGGACTCCCTGCTGCAGCAGGTGCGCGAGCAGGCGCAGCTGGCGGTGGAGGAGTGTGATGCCATCATCTTCGTGACGGACGCCCGGGTCGGTCTGACCTCGGCGGACCAGGACGTTGCCCACTACCTGCGCCAGAGTGGCAAGCCGGTGGTGGTGGCCGCCAACAAGCTGGACAGCGAGTCGGGCAGTCTGCAGGCCCTCGCCGGCGAGTTCTTCAGGCTCGGACTGGGCGAGGTGTTCCCCATCTCGGCCGAGCACGGCCTGGGGGTGGGCACGATGATGGAGACGGTGATGGGCAAGCTGCCCCCGCTGTCTCCCGAGGAGCTCGCGGCCCGCGAGCAGGCCGCCAAGGCCGAGGAAGCCGCGGAGGCGGGGGAGGGTGGCGAGGAGGGCGAGGAGACCGCGCCCGCCGAGGAGGAGGACCGTCCCATCCGGGTGGCCATCATCGGCCGGCCGAACGTGGGCAAGAGCACCCTGGTCAACGCGCTGCTGAAGGAGAAGCGGGTGGTGGCCAGCGAGGTGCCGGGCACCACGCGGGATCCGATCGACTCGGAGCTGACGTACAAGGACCGCAAGGTCATCCTCACGGACACGGCGGGCATCCGGCGCAAGAAGACGATCGCCCACCGGGTGGAGAAGTTCTCCGTGGTGGCGGCGCTGAAGTCCATGGAGCGCAGCGACGTGGCGGTGCTGTTGATGGACGCCACGGAGCCGGCGGTGGATCAGGACGCCAAGCTGGCCGGCATCGCCGAGGAGAAGGGCCGCGCGCTGGTCATCGTGGTGAACAAGTGGGATCTGATCAGCACGGACAAGCGCAAGCAGGAGCTGTTCCGCGAGGACCTCAAGCACGCGCTGAAGTTCGTGCACTATGCGCCCATCGTGTTCACCTCGGCGCTGACGGGCTCCAAGGTGGAGAAGGTGCTGGAGCTGGCGGTGGAGCTGGCCGTGCAGTTCCGGTACCGGGCGCCCACGCCGCAGCTCAACCGGCTGCTGGAGCACATGGCGGACAACCACCCGGCGCCCATCGTGGGCCGGGGTCCGCTCCGGTTGTACTACATGGCCCAGGTAGGTACGGCTCCTCCCACTTTCGCCATCACCTGCAACCGGCCGGACGGTGTACCGGACATGTACAAGCGGTACATCACCAACCAGCTGCGCGGGACGTTCGACCTGCGGGTGCCCATCCGGCTGCTGTTCCGGGATCGCCCGGGCCAGGCCAAGCGCGCGGCACGCAAACGGCCCAAGCTGGCCGGGAAGTCCAAGCATTAAAGGGATGTCCGCGTTGACACTGTGGGTGCGCGCTCCGTAGATTGCGCGCCCTTCGACCCTGTACAGAGGTGCGAACCATCGTGGCCGAGAAGTCCGAGAAGATGACGAAGCAGGAGCTGAGTGCTCCCGATGCCTTCCAGCTGTACGGCGCCGAGGCCAGTGACTGGCTGATGAAGCGCAGTCAGATCATCAGCACCATCGCGGTCGTTGTCGTGGTGGGCGGATTGATCGCCGCGCTGGTGCAGTACTTCCACAACCGGAGCGAGGAGGCGGCGGCCAAGCAGCTCGGCCAGACGCTCGAATCGCTGGAGCGTCCGGTGGTGGAGGGCGTGGCCCTTCAGCCGGCGCCGGGCGAGCTGCCCCCCTTCAAGTCCGAGCAGGAGCGGAACGAGACGACCGTGACGGAGCTCACGAAGTTCCGGGCGGATCACAAGGGCACGGAGGCCGCGCTGACGGCGGCGCTGCCGCTGGGCAAGGCCCAGTACAAGCTGGGCAAGTATGACGACGCCGTGGCCACCTTCGGTGAGTTCACGAAGGACGCCCCGAAGAGCTCTCCGCTGCTGACCGCGGCCTACGAGGGCCAGGGCTACGCCTACGAGGCCAAGAGCCAGCTGGACCAGGCGCTCGCGTCGTTCAAGCAGATGTCGACGGCGGAGGCCTCCGGCGAGTTCATGCAGGGCATGGGGCAGTACCACCAGGCCCGCATCCTGGCTGCGCAGGGCAAGAAGGACGAGGCGGCGCAGCTGCTGGCGGACCTGAAGGCCTCGCAGGGCAACGCGGCCGCCGGGCGGCTGGCCACGGAGCGGCTGGCGGTGCTGGCGGCGCAGGGCGTGAAGGTGCCCGAGCCGACGCCCGCGGCCACCCAGAAGCCGGACGCGGGGTGAGCGCCTGACCATGCGCACCGCGAGCGGGTGGAAGCGTTGGGTGGGAGGGCTCGCGGCGGCGGGTCTGCTGGGCGCCTGCACCACGGTCCCGGTGTACGGCAACCCGGTCACCGCCGGGCCGGTGCAGCCTCCCCACCACTTCTTCACGGTGGACTGGTGGAGGCAGCTCGTCAGCCCCATGCTGCTCGAGTACGCCCCTCGCGAGCACGCGCAGCCGGCGTATGACGCGAAGAACGAGCGCGTCCTCACGCTCACCCGGGACGGCCTGGTCCGGAGCTTCGACCCCGAGGGGACGGAGCTGTGGCGGTACACGGTGGGCAACCGCTTCTACGCCGGTGCGACGGTGGACGACGGCATCGCCTACGTGCCGGGCACCGACGGCGTGCTGCACGCGCTGGACGCCAAGACGGGCGCGATCAAGTGGAAGTACACGGCGGGCGAGGCGCTGGCGACGGCGCCGGTGCTCGCGGGCGAGCTGGTGCTGGTGGCCTCGCAGAGCGACACCCTGTTCGCGGTGAAGCGGGCCACGGGCGAGCTGGCGTGGCTGTACCGGAGGGATCCTCCCGCGGGCTTCACCATCCACCGGGCGTCCACGCCGGCGGTGCGCGGACAGGCGGCCTGGGTGGGCTTCTCCGACGGCACGCTGGTGTCGCTGGACCTGGAGGACGGCGGCGTCCGCTGGGAGAAGACGCTGGCGCCGGCCGGGGTCACGCAGTTCGTGGACGTGGACACCTCGCCGGTGCTGGACGAGTCGGGCCATGTCTACGCGGCCTCGTACGCCGGTGGCCTCTACGCGCTCGACGCCGAGACGGGCGACGTGGTGTGGAACTCGGTGGCCCAGGGCCTCACCTCGCTGCTGCTGCACGGCAACGTGCTGGTGGCCACTGGGGATGACCGCCTGGATGCCTACCTGGCCGACAGCGGAAAGCTCCTCTGGTCGCAAACCCTGGAGGAAAGGGCCGGGCTGGAGCCGGTGTTGGTCAAGGGGATGCTCCTGGTGCCAGCACAGCGCTCGTTGCTCTTCGTGGACCCGCGCACGGGCCAGTCGCGCCTGGCGTGGAACCCGGGAGAGGGAATCTCGGCTCCGCCCCGGGTGGTGGGTGGCAAGGTGTACGTGCTGTCCAACAACGGCTACCTGTACTCCCTCCGGTTGGATGGGAGGAGCGGTTGACGCAGGCGGCCGTGAAGCGGACGGTCCGGGTGGTGGCCGCCCTGATTCACCGGCCCGGGGATGGGTCGCGGTTCCTGGTGCAGCAGCGGCTGCCGGGTGGGAGCCGGGGGCTCCTCTGGGAGTTTCCGGGCGGCAAGGTGGAGCCCGGGGAGTCCGAGCCGGAGGCGCTGGCTCGGGAGTGCCGGGAGGAGCTGGATGTGCGGCTCCACGTGGGGAGGCGGCTATGGGCGGGGAGACACGAGTATTCGGACCTGACGGTGGAGCTGGCGCTGTACGTGGCCCGGCTGGAGTCGGGGGAGCCGAAGACGCTGGGAGCCCACGCGCTGGCCTGGTTGACGCCGGCGGAGATGCTGGCGCTGCCGTTCTGCGAGGCGGACATTCCGCCCCTGGAGGACCTGGTGGCGGGCAGATGGGGT
The DNA here is from genome assembly GCF_057119385.1 of Archangium sp. Taxonomy (NCBI): domain Bacteria; kingdom Pseudomonadati; phylum Myxococcota; class Myxococcia; order Myxococcales; family Archangiaceae; genus Archangium; species Archangium sp. The sequence goes on from NZ_DBNGVP010000093.1 coordinate 80,968, forward strand.
CCGCTGGGCTGATGCTGCGGCGCACGTTCCAGCTCATTCCGGGGGTGGGTCCCTGGAAGGAGAAGGACCTGTGGGCCCGGGGCATCCAGACCTGGGACGACTTTCCGGAGAACGGCTCGGTGCTCGGCCAGAAGCTGGACGAGGGTGCCCGCCGGCGGCTGGCGCTGGCACGCGAGGCCCTGGAGCGGCGGGATCTGAAGGCCCTGGCCGCCATGGTGCCACCGCGGGAGCACTGGCGGCTGTACCCCGAGTTCGCGCGCGACGCGGTCTACTTCGACATCGAGACGGACGGAAAGCAGGAGCAGGAGCCCACGGTGGTGGCCCTGTTCGATGACGGGGGCCTGCGCGTCTTCATCCAGGGCCGCAACATGGATGAGCTCCCGGAGGCCATGGCGGAGCGGCGGCTGTGGGTGACGTTCAACGGCTCGTGCTTCGACGTGCCGGTGCTGCGCGAGTACTTCGGCAAGCGCTTCCCGACGCCGGATGCGCACATTGATTTGCGCTTCGTGTGCCGGCGGCTGGGGATGAGCGGCGGGCTGAAGGAGCTCGAGGACAAGCTGGGGCTGGGGCGGCCACCGCACATGAAGGGCGTGAACGGGTGGGACGCGGTGCTGCTGTGGCGCGCGTACCTGGCGCGCGGGGACGTGGAGGCCCTGCGCTTCCTGGTGGAGTACAACCTCTACGACTCGTTCCAGCTCCGGTCCCTGATGGACAAGGCGTACAACCGGGCCCTGGACGACCTGAACCTGGACGCCGAGCCGCGGGTGCCGGTGTTCGAGCGGGGCGAGGTCCTTTACGACGTGAGCCGGCTCATCATGGAGCTGGGGCCCACGGAGCGGGACTTGAGGGTGCTCGAGCGGGTGCGTGCCCAGGATCGGGATCTGCACCAGGATTGACGTTCCTTCGGACCCGAGGGCAGAAGTCGGGCGGCCGTGTCAGTCGGGTCTGGTAGGGTGGCTGACGCTGGAGGTTCGGCGTCTGGGCCCTACCTCCGGCATTTCACTGGCGCGGCGTTGGCGTCGCGAAGGAGAGCCCGAGTGTCCATCGATAGGCCCGAGTCCTCGAACCACCCCCGGCTGCTTTTCTCCGTGGATGGGACCCGTTACGAGCTCGTCCGCAGGCTGGGACGGCGCAGCAATGGTGAGCTGCTGCTCGCCCGGCGCCGCTACGCGAAGGGGCCCGCCGGCTCCGTGATCATCAAGCGGTTGTCGCGCCCGGTCAGTGAGACGCAGAAGCATCGGTTGAAGGAAGAGGTGCAGCTGGCGTACCGGCTGGACCATCCGGGCATCGCCAAGGTGTACCAGCTGGTGCTGCATGGGGGCCTGCCGTACGTGGTGATGGAGTACGTGGAGGGCCGCTCGCTGGAGACGGTGTTGAGCGTCACGGCCATGCGGCAGCGGCCCATGTCCGAGGCCTTCGTGTGCCACGTGATCTCCGAGGTCGCGGACGCGCTCCACCATGCCCATACGCGGACGGACGAGCACGGACGGCCCCTGGGAATCGTCCACCGGGACGTCAACCCGGAGAACATCCGGGTGGGCAGCAGCGGCGAGGTGAAGCTGGTGGACTTCGGCGTGGCGTACTCGTTGCTGCCCGGGCGTGAGGCCACCACGGCCAACGTGCTGCGCGGGGACATCGCCTATGCGTCCCCCGAGCGCATGCGGCTGGAGAAGGTGGATCACCGCGCGGATCTGTTCTCGCTGGGGCTGGTGATGCTGGAGCTGCTCACGGGCAAGCACCTGTTCGATCTGGAAGACGTGGAACAGGCGGCCCAGGCGTCCGGGCCGGAGTCCGCCACGCTGACCGAGGCGCATTGCGAGGAGCCCAGCTGGGTGCCCATCGCGCAGATGGCTGCACGCATCCAGCGGTTCGGCCCGGAGGACGTGGAGCGGGCCGCCCAGCGGGTTTCAGAGCCCCTGCGGGCCGTGGTGCACCGGGCGTTGCGGCGCGAGCCGGCCGAGCGCTACCAGTCCGGCCTGGAGCTGCGGGATGCGCTCCGGGAGTTCCTCGTGGTCCACGGGCGCTCGTACGGACGGCCCGAGGCGGCCCGGGAGGTGCTCGTGGCCGTGAAGGAGGCGGAGCTGCTGCGCGAGTCCGCGGACGTCCTGGAGCCGGAGGTGTTCCCGGGCAACGAGCACTGAATCAACGCCGGCGTTGTTTCTTGGAGGGCGGCGGCTGCGGCTTTTCCTTTTCGCCGGAGACCTGGAAGGGAATCCGCATGTCGGGGACCTCGCGGCCCTGGGAGTCCGTCATCGACGTGCCGGTCTGCGCGTCGATGACCAGGGTGTACTTGTGGCCGCTCTTGAGGGGCGTGGGCAGGGAGATCCGGTACAGCAGTCCGCTGGGGGATTCCTCGGCGGAGTCGTCCGAGACCATGGCACGCTCGGCCTCGTCGAACAGGCGGACGCGGTAGTTGCGGAGCACCAGGGTGCTGCGCAGCTCGAGCGCCGACGTGGGATCGATGAGCGGACGGCCTTCTTCTTCGCCCACGAGGGGAATGGCCTCCAGGCCGGCATCCGGGTGCGTGTACTGGAGCGAGAACGACGCGAGGCCCGGGCCCGCGTCGACGGCCGTTTCGGCTCCAGCGGCGGGAACACCCGCGTCACCGGCAGGGGCGGAGGGCTTGGGGCATCCGGCCACGGCGAGCGCGGCCGCGCAGACAGCGAAGCTCAAACGGAGGAGTCGCATAGGGCGCGCAGACCCTATGTCCCAACGGCCCGGACCGAGAAGCGCGAAAGCCAGGCTCCAGGGGGCTGGAGAGCAGGCCCGTGGACGGCCGGCTCCACCCCGTTTCCCTCTGACATTGGGTCTGATAATCTCGAATTAGGTTGACTACTGATAGATCGCTTGTCAGATGAGGCGTATTCAAGCCGCCATCATGAGCGTCCGTGTTACCACCATGGACAACCAGTCGCATTGAGCGACACCGCGCGCTGAGGCCATTTCCTCAGCTCGCACAACGCGCCCTAGAAGGGGCGGCGTGCACACTTTCCGGGTTCCAGGTGCCGACCAAGTACGTCCCTGCGTCGCCAAATGCACGAACCCACCAGGATGCTCACGTCGCCAACGTGAGACAGGGCACCGGGTCGAGTGCTTCTACACTCCCCGGTGCCCGCCGCAGTTCTCTGCGGCGGACGGGGAAAGCCTGCTTCCAGTCGCGGCGAAATTCAAGCGCGAAACGTGACGTTGTGTCGGTCCGGTGTACTTCGTAGGTCATGGTCTTTCGCTACAACGCGCCTGGCCGCTGCTGGGACTGCCACTGGTACGCGTGGCGGAAGTGCCGCGTGTGCGAGCGCTGGGTGTGCCGGAAGCACCGTCACGGCGCAGGGAACTGGTTTCGCTGCGAGCGCTGCCCCTACAGCGAAATGGCGGCCATCCTGCGGGCCCACCACCAGCAGCTTCGCGCGGAGTACCAGGCGGAGCTGTCTCGCCGGGCCCGGCGCGCACGTCTTCGACGGGGAGGCGTGGAACTCCCCCTGGTCATTGGGGCTGCACACGTCGTCTGAGTGACAGTCCGCGCGGTAGACTGTCGACATGCCCTGCGACAAGGCCCCGCCCAGACACCTGAAGTTTCGGCCTGCGGTCCACCCAGCCCACAAGGCGGAGCCGTTCAAGGTGGCCCCGCCTCGAGCGCCGCGGCGAGCTCGCCGATCTCCAGGCCTTGGATGGGCGACGACGCTGGGAATGGTGCTCCTGGTGCTGGCACCGGCGGCATTGTCCCCTGTGGTTCAAGCGGCCCACGAGGGGCAGGTGAGCGCGGCCCAGGAAGCATGGCCCACGGACGTTCACTCGGAGCCAACGCCGGCGCGACCTGGTGCCGGGGGACCGAAGCCGGTCGCGAACCAGAAGCGGGCGCCGTGCACCGCCGGCCTCGAGCTGGAGTACTCCGGGGCCTGCTGGCTGTCGCTCGAGCAGAAGCCACCCAACTGCCCACCCCAGACGGCGGCCCACGACGGGAAGTGCTTGCTCCCAGTGGCGACCCCGCGCCCGGTTCCGAGCTCGGTTGAGGGTGAGAGCACGAGTTCGCCGTAGGCGACTCAGTCAGGTCCTGGAGCTCCGGCCCGGGCGAGGTCCTCCTCGAACTGCAATTCGACTCCGGGAGTACGGCCCCCCGTGTCGGCTTGCAGGCCCGCGCTGCTACGCTGCGCGCCGCATCCCAGCCCAGGAGTCCCCCATGTTGAAGCACATTGCTCTTGCTGCTCTGCTGTCTCTCGCGACCGCCTGCACCGCCGACCCGGAGGCGGGCGACAAGTGCACGCCCGAGGGCGGCATCACCTGCGACACCACAACCTCGGCGCTATTCTGCGAGGGAGGTGTGTTCCGCGCCGTGCCCTGCCGAGGTGGAGCCGGATGTGTCGCGGGACAGGATCGCGGCGTCTGCGACCTCACCAAGGCACAGGCCGGCGACGCCTGCCCGGCCTCTGCAGCGAATTCGGGTCAGTGCGACGCTGCGAACCCGAACCAGCTGCTGAAGTGCACCGGCGGGACGTGGACGGCACAGGCCTGCAAGAGCTGCTCGACGCAGGCCGGCGGGATCTACTGCGTTCCGTAGCCCGCAACGCGACGGGGCGGGGGAGTTGCAGCACCAGGCCGCCGCTCACCACCCGCCCCGTCGTTTCCGCTTCACCACTCGCCGCGCAGCGCAATCCTCAGGCCCCAACCGAAGATGGCCAGGAGGAGCGCTCCGGCGAGCACGTCATCCAGCGTCACGCAGTCGCCCCACCGTGCCACCCGCGAGACTCGCCCGGCCACCGCTCGCTCGCCGGCAGCCACGTCCACGAGCGCTCCACGCCGCGCCAGGTGCTCGGGGAAGGGGCCACCTGGGCCCGCTGCTGGCCCGGGGGCGGGGGCAGCTCGAGCACCGGAGGCAGGGTGGGGGAGGGGGCCGTGCCGCCGTCGTCACCGGGGGGCGGCACCTCCGTCTCCGGGTACGCGCGGAAGCCGCCGGCCTCGCAGACGTTCGCCACCTTCTCGGCCCCCTTCTGCAGCTGCCCGTCCGGCAGGACGTTGGCGAGCGTGCCGGCGAGGCCGCAGAGGCCGGCGATGATGGCGATGATGATGCTCTTCTGGCTCTTCATGGTGCACCTCCTGGACTTCGGTGAGAGCTACGTGAACAGGCAGAGGGCGACGTGGGCGGCGAGCTGCGCGTCGTAGACGGCGTCCCGCACGGTGTCCGTCTGCTCGCGCCACTGCGGGATGGGGAAGCCAGTCGACGCGGTCCAACCGAGGCTCTCGGCGACCGTGGTGTACCCCTGCTCGGCCAGCATCCACAGTCCCGCGTCCGCGCGAAGGCCGGGATTGCGAGGGGTGCTCACTGGCCCGCCTCGGCCTGGTGGGCGCGCCAGGCGCACCCGGCGATGAAGAGAAAGGCCACGCTGAAGCCCGCGCCGAAGGCAACGCCACGGATGGCGTCCTGGATGGGGTTCAGCTCGGCGCCGCGCTCGATGATGACGACGGGCGCGCGCCGCTTCGTCTTGCTCACGGCATCGTTGGTGGGGACAGGGGTGTTGCTCGTCTGCGTGTCGCTGGACATGGTTCGGGTCCCTCGGCTTTCTGGGGTTGCTTCCGCGCTCACAGGAGCCTGCGCGCGGCGATATCGTTGGTGAAGGCATCGAGCGCCCACTGGGCGGACGCGCGCGCCGTCTCCAACGCGCTGACGTCCATCCCCGCGGAAGCGCCTTGCCGCACGATGCTCGCGCCCTCCGCGTAAGCAAGCCACGCGCGCACCAACTCCTTCGTGGGGTTGCTTCCGGCGGCGGCCTCGGACCGGGCGGAAGTCAGGTAGGCCGTTGCGCGCTCCAACCGAGACTCGGCGGTCATGAGCGAAATGTTGCCCTTCGTTGTCCCGTGGCCGACGACAGCGGCCGCGCGAGCCGCAATCTGGCTGCGGTGCTTCCACGCCGCATAGCCCATGGCCGTCGCGGTGGCGCCGCCGAGGGCGCCCGCGAACAGCAGGAGGAGAATATCGCCAGTGTTGTCAACGTGGTTGCTCATCGGAACGTTCCTAGGACTGCCGCGTGTCGGACGGGAGGGCGGCGGCGGGCGCGTCGAGGCAGTCCAGCAACTCGCCGACGAGGTTGATGGCGGACGTGCGGGTCATGGCAATCCCGCGCAGCTGGTCGAGCATGACGACGATGGGGGCCGGGCCGTCGATGATGCCGGCGCTGCCGCGGGCGAACTCCACGTGCTCGAAGCAGTAGGCCTCGCCGCGGTGGTACGCCGCCTCATCCGCTTCCTCACCAACGTCGGACGGGTCGAAAGCGGGGGGGCGGGGCATGAGGAGCTGGGCGAGGGCAGCACGGATGCGGTTCAGCATGGTGTCTCCTGTTTCGGCGTAAGGGATGCTCGAGCCACCGCCAGCGGTGGCCCTGGTTTCGTCGAGCTACGGCTGCCCGTCTCGCGGATCCGTGTGCTGTGCCGCGGGACTCGGCGGCGGCGACGCGTCCGCGAGCGGGGGGCGCTGTCCATGGCGCTCGTAGAAAGCGCCCTCGAGGTTGGCCAGGCGCCGGGAGAAGTGCTCCACCTCCTCACGCACCACGGCGCGGACAACGGGGCGCAGCTCCTTGCGCAGGGACTTGAGCAGCGCCGGCCACTCGGCCTTCATCACCTCGGCAACCAGGCTGCCCAGCTTGCCGCGGACGGCCCGGGAGGCGCCCAGCGCGGCAACCACTCCCGTCGTGATGATGGTGACGAGCGCCTCAGCCACCTGCACGGGGTCCACATTCACGACGCCACCCCCAGCGCGGACTTGGCGCGAAGCCAGTAGGGGGTGCGCTGCGGCACCGTCTTGTCGGAGCCGTTCACCTTGACGGTGATGAGGCGGAAGGACTCGGCCGTGCCCTGACTGCCCAGGGCCGACAGTCCGCGGCTCCACCAGTACCAGGCCGCCACGAGAAACCCCACCGCGGGGGTGGCCACCTGCGCGGGGTTGCCCTCGAGGTCCAGCTTGAGCTTGGTGCCGGCAGCGCGGTAGTTGGCCCGGCCCGTCAGCTGGATGGGGCCACGGCCCTTGTAGCGCATGCCGTCCCCGGGCTGCGTGTTGCCCAGGTCCTGCCGGCCCTCATATGCCTTGCCGCTGGCGTACTCCTCGAAGGCGTTGAAGCCGTCCGACTCGAAGGCCGTCTGTGCCAGGAAGGCAGCGAGGTCCTTCGGGTCCGTAATGCCGAACCTGCGCACGGCACGGACGAGCAGCGGCTGCAGCTCCGCGGCACGTTCGGCCGAGAGGCCAGGGGCGATGTAGCGGAGGGCTCTGACGGAAATCACGGCGTCTCTCTCTTTCTGTCGCGCGTCGAGCGCGGCGAGGACGGCGGCGGCAGCTGTTGCCGCCGCGCCAATGGGAACGAGAAGCAGCAGAATCACTTGAAGCTCCTCACGACGTACGCGGTGCCGAGGAGCACCGCCGTCACTCCCACCACCCCGGCCGTCACCTTCGCGTAGAAGAGGAACTTGCCGGGTGTCTCGGGGTCCGGCAGGTACGGTGCAACGGCGTCGGCGATGTCCGACGCCGCCTGTTTCACCGTCACCGCCGTGTCGTGTGGAATGTTGGCGATGGCGGTGAAGATGGACTCATTCCAGGCAGCCTTGGAGGCCTGCTCGATGCGCAACGCGGCGTCGCGCAGCGCGAGCGTGTAGAGGGCCCGGTCGTAGAACGAGCCGTCCGGACGCTTGTTGGCAATGGCCCACGGGAGGTACTTCGCCTCGATGACCTTGAGGTCCTCCCATGCGAGCTTCATCTGCTTTTGCTCGTAGGTGAGGGTGGCCATGCCCAGAAACGCGTTGGTGGAGAAGGCGCCCGCGAGGCCCACCTTCCACAGGCCCGTTTCGTACTGCTTCTTCACCTCCTGCAGCTGGGCAACCAGCTTCTTCCTGTCCTCCTCGCTGGGCGTGCTCATTCCTAGAAGCCCACCGCGTAGATGCGCAGCCAGTAGTTGTACGAGTCGCCCTGGAACGCATCGAGGTTGAGACCTCCAGCGCCCACGGCCACCTGGAACCACGCCGCCGGGAACCTCCGCGGGTTCTCCTCGGTGTAGTCGTCCTTCAGCGCCGCCGGCCCTCCGAGGGCGGCGTAGCCACAGAGGCCGTTCCAGCCGAACCCGAAGTTATTCACCGTGCCACACGTGGCGAAGGCGATGCCGTCCCAGGCGTTCGTGGATCCCAACCCAAACAGCGTGGCGCCCAGGGACACGAGATGAGGGGAGGGGCCGGACTGGGAGAACTGCTCCACAACCAGCATGACGCGCGTGTACTCGCTGATGTCCCAGCCCGCGCCGCGGGCGGTCGAGAACTGCGACGGGGCGTCGGGCCGGACGTAGTAATTTCCCCCGTCCCCGTTGCACAGTGGCCAGAATCCATCCGGGTACTCCCGGCTGTCGATGTCGAAGAGGATGCGGGCGGCATCGGCCGCCACCAACGTCGCCCCACGCCGGTTGCGGCGCAGCCGCGTGCGAGGAATCTCTTCGATCGACGGCGCGATCACAACGCGCCAGAGGTCCCCCGGCACACCTCCGCCCGGCGTCGTGTCCACCACGAGCTTCTGGAAGGTGGTCGCGTGCGTGTACGAATCCGTGCTGCGAACCACGAGGGGCACGGTGCTGTCATCCACCGTCACGCGCACGGGGAAGTCCCCGCGCCCCCGCACCTTCTCCAGGGAGAAGCCACGGCCGTTCGCGTTCGCCACCTCGAACGTCCCGTCCGCTCTCACCTTGCTCGGCTCCAACGAGTAGTCACGCTCCATTGCGTTTCTCCTGACGTCGTGTGGCCGGCGGCTACAGCCCGCCGAGGAAGTTGCCGAGGGCCTTGCCAAGGCCGCCGATGATGGCGCCGAGGGGATCCGCCGGCTGCTGCTGGGCCTGCTGCTGCTGGGCCTGCTGCTGCTGGTACATCTGCTGCTGGTACATCTGCTGCTGAAGCTGGAGCTGCTGCTGCTCGCGCTGGGCGGCAGCCTGGCGCTCCGCCGCGGCGTTGTTCATGTAGAGCACCGCTCCGCCCCCTCCGAGCACGACGACGGCGGCCAGGGCTACGTAGAGCGCGGTGTTGTCACTGCTGTCCTTCGGGGCACTCATGGTTTTCCTCTCCGGAGTCACGCCTACATGGCGAACTCCTCCAACTGCACCTGCTTGCGCTTGGGCAGCTTCGTCACCTTCGTCTTCAAGCGCTCTTCCTCGGCCTTGCGCGCGGCCTCCTCCGCCAGCCGGCGTGCCTCGAGCTCTGCCGCACTCAAGGGAGGCGGCCCCTTCACTTCCTCCTTCGTCTCCGGGCCACCGAAGAGCGACTCGATGCCGTCACCAATCGCCTTCACCACCTGGCCGGGCACCGTCGTCTGTACGGTGGGGTCGAAGTTGGAGACGAAGTCGCGCGCGGCCTGGTTCGCCTCGGGTGAGATGGCCTCCAGCCCCGCGGAGAGCAGCTGGACGACTGCAACCGGCACCGCGAGGGGCGGGAAGATGGCCGCGGCCGCCGCAACCTGCTCCACCGCCTGGACGGTGTTGTCGTCGGTGATGCCGATGGCCTCAGCGAGCTCGCGGGCACCCTTGGCCGCGGCGAAGGCGGGCAGACTCGTGACGCCCAGGAAGCGCGCCAGGTCCCCCTTCCCCTCGCCACCGTCGAGAAGTTCCTCGACGACGCGTCCGCTGAGCTCGGACGCGGCCGCGCCAGCGCCAACAACGTTCCCCGTCAGGAGGTCCTTGGCCCCGCCGAGAAGCACCTCGAGCCCCGTGTCTCGCTCGGGCGGCGGTTCCCCCGCGGCGAATCCCGGTGGGGGAGGGGGCGGGAAGCGGACAACCTCGGCAGGCATCACCTTCGGCTGGTCCGCTTGAATGGCGGGTGCACTTGCTCTGTGCCGCTTTGCGAGGAAGGGGAGGGCAGCACCCACCAGGGTGGCACCCGTCAGCAGGAAGGTCAGCATTCGGCACCGTCACGAAGGGGTTGCGGACGACGGCCGGGGGCTCAGGAGCCCCCGGCACCCACTACTGCGCCGGTGGCTCAGTCCGCCTTGCCACCGCGGGAGAGCAGCTCGGAGAGCTTCTCGAGCTTCTCCGTCACGTCACGCACCGGGTCGGAGATACCGCCGAGGAAGCCCTTGGTGCTGATGACGGCGCCGGGGAGCGCCTCGGACAGCTGCCAGGCGATCTTCTGCATCTGCCCCGTGTCAGCCAGGCGCTTCGCCACGAGGTACTCCTGCGCGGCCTTGTAGGCCATCGTCTTGGGCAGGAAGGTGGTGACGTTGCCGTCGTACTTGCACCGGCGACCCGGCGTCGTCTGCGCCACGGGGTGGTTGACGTCGTAGACGTAGAAGCCCATGAACGGGGCCAGCGAGTCCTTCACCTTGATGCCGTGGACGTAGGCACGCGACACGGCGTGGACCTCGCGCCCCGGCGACAGCCGCTGGACGAAGGCCTTGATGGCCTCGTTGACCTGGCTCGTCTTGGGCACCCCCATGTAGAGGTAGCCGAGCTTGAAGGGGTTCGTCCCCCCGATGCGCTTGATCTTCACCACGCCCGGCTCGATGTCGTTGATGTCCATGTCCTGGACGCGCCAGAACGGCGTCACCGTGTCGGTGATGGAGGACTCCACCTCGCCGGTGTCCGGCTGCTTGGTGAACCACGCGTCGAAGCTCGCGGGCGTGGCCGGGTCATCCACACGCACCCGGTCACCCACCGTCACCCGGTACTTCTCGAACGCCGTGTCTGCCAGCGCCGCATCCTCGGCGTACACGGCGAAGATGAGGCCGTCCTTGGTGGCCACCTCCTCGTCATCCGAGTTGACGATGGTGCTGTAGTGGATGGGCGGCGCCCAGCTCTGCGCCCCATCCGGCGTCGCCTGGGTGTCCGGGTAGAGCTCGAGCGTGATTTCCTCCAGCGTCACGGTGGCATCGCCCCCGTGCAGCGGCTCGGCCCCCGTCTTGAAGGTGATCGTGACGGTGCGCAGCTGCTCGTCCCCCATGCCGCCGAGCTTGTTCCACGCGTTGAGGAACTCCACCCAGCTGAGCGGCAGGTAGCTGTCCCAGGTGAGGAAGTTCGTACCCACCACGAGCGGGGCCTGCAGGCCGGTGGCCGCGCCCAGCCCGGTGATGGCCTTCTCCAGCATCACCTTGCCGGCGATGTTCAGCTTCGAGAACTTCACGTCCTGCCAGGGCGTGAGCGGCTCGGTTCCGTCCTTGAGCAGGGTGAGGTCGACGCTCAGGCAGTCGAGGATGAGCTTCTGCTGCGCCGTGCTCAGGCCGCCCGGCTTCGCCGTCGTCTCGCACTTCACCCTGGCCCTGCCGCGAATACGAAGGGACCCGGCCGCCGTCCCCTTCACGCTCTCGAACTTGCCGGCCTCGATGCCCTTGGAATCACTCATCGCAAGGGTGATGACGCTGCCACTGCGGACCTGGTCCATTCCGTATCTCCTGGTGTGGCCGCCCGGACACGGGCGGCGCGTAGTGTCTTTCGCCTCGGTGGGCCTCGGCCTACTTGCCCGCGGTGAGCTTGGACTTGTCGCTCTCGGGCTCGTCGCTCGTCATGATGAAGTACGCCGCGGTGCCGCCCACCCCGAGGGCCAGGCCGGTGATGACGGCCGCAATGATGTGGCCGGTGCTGAAGCTGCCCTTGTCCATGTCACTTCTCCTTCGTCTGCGCGGGCTGCATGCCCGCGAGCTCTGCCAGCAGCGCCGGGTCCGGCTCACGCCGGTTGCGCGCGCGAAAGTTGTGCGGCTCCAGTTTCGCCACCTCGAGCGCGAAGCCGCGTCCGCAGAGGTCCGTGAGGAACCTCAGGTCAGCCCGGTCCACCTGCTGGAAGCTGTAGATTTCGGAGACCTGGGAGCGCGTCTGGATGTCGATGGAGCGGAAGTTCTGCGCGATGAACCACGGGCGCACACCTTCCTTGAGCCAGCCCATGGCCATGGCCTTGGTGAGCTCCGTTGCGTGCTCCGACCAGCGCCCCATCTCCTCGAGCACCACGTCCACGTCACCCCGGTCCGCGAGCCAGGGCAGGACGGCCTTCACCTGCTCGGCCACCTCGGCGCCGTCCTTCATGCGCGACACGGGGACGATGGCCAGCTCCAGGCCCTGGCGCAGGAACACCTCGTCCTTGTTCTCGACGAGCCAGTCCTCAAAGTCCGGCGCTTCCACCCGGTGCGTGATGTCTCCCAGCGGCGTTCCGTCGCGCTCGCGTCCCTCCTGCGTGTACTCGTCATCGATGTCGATGACGACGATGGACCGCCCGGCTTTCCGCAGCCGCGGAATGACGACGTTCTTGAGCCACGTGCCCTTTCCGAGGCGGCTCAGTCCCACGACGGCGCGGCCGATGTCCTTGGTCAGCACCGCGTCGGTGCGAAACTCGTCCCCCGATGGCCACCACGCCCCAACGCTCTTGGGAGCGCGCCCCTTCACAATCCACCCGCCCGTTTCGCCTTGAGGCGAGCGCGCAGCTTCGCGCCGGCGCCGGCCGCAGCCTCAAGGGCGTCCACGGCCTTCGCCTTGAGCGTCGGTCCCAGGAGGATGGCTCCGAGGGCCGCGAGCTCGAGGCGCCGCGCCATGGGGCTGCCCGCCTCGGATTTCGGCGCAAGGGACATGGCCATCTCGGCCATGAGGAGCTCGCCCAGCCGTTCCGCCGGGAGGCCCTTCACCTCGAATTGGAACGGCGTGTTGCGCAGGTAGACCAGGTCAAGCTTCTCGGTAGGGTCAAAACCGGGCCGCTTCGCCATGCCGCACACCACCTGCGCGAGAATGGCCGCGGGGACGGCGTACTGCTTCAACCGCTCGACGGGGACCCCCATCGCCATGGGCGGCGGGGGTGTGGGCGCGGGTTGCGGTACGGCGGCGCTCTGTGGTGCCGAAGGCACCGCTGGGGTGGCCGGGGACGCCGGCTGGGCGCCATGCGCGGCAACCGCTGGCTCGTGGGGAGCTCCGCGCTCCGGTGGCTGCCGCGGGGCCGGTTCCGCACGCACCTTCGTTCCCACTTCCGTCAGCAGCCGGAGCCGACGTGCGTGTGCCAGAAGCTCGCCCGGAAGCCTCGCTGTTTGGTCGGCCGCCTCTGCGAAAAGGACTGCCTCGAGGAATGCCGCGTCGGCGTCCTCGCGGTACTCATCGCTCCGGTAGTACTCGTAACGCTGAATGGCGGATTCCAGAGACTTGAGCTTCGTCGCCAGGGTGCGCCGGCTCCGCTCCGTCCCACGCGCGGGCGGACGGCCCTTCCGCATGCGCGCACGGGCCTCGCGCACCGCAGCTGCGGACGGGGAGGGGACCCACGACCCCTCCTCCATCCGCGCCGCAGGAGGTGCGTTGGGCACCTGCTTGTCCTCGAGCGCTGGCCCCTCAACCTGCCCAAGGGCCTCGAACGCGGCCGGGTTTCGCGGGGTGACGGTTCCGGCGTCGGCGACGTCCCGCTTCAACGCCTCGAAGGCCTCGGGGTTGCGGGGCGCTACGGCATTCGCCTGCGCCGGCTCAACCGGAGCGCGGTCGGCCGGGGACACGGCCGCCACCGCTACCGTTGCCGTTGTGCCGTTCTCCGCAACGTCCATGGTCCTTGTGCCTCCGCGAAAAGGGGCGTCGACGGGCGAGAGCACCGGGCGCGCTGGGCGCTGTGGCCATCCGCGTCACTCGGGAGGCGCGGCTGTAGCGACTCGCCGCGGGTCTCGCCGTCGACGTCAAGACGTGTCTCAGATTTCGCGGCGAAATGGACCTGGGCGCCTTCGGCTACTTTCGTCGTCGTACGCGCAGCTTCTGCGTCGCGCGGTCACTTTCTCCCCGGGCTCCACGACGGATCGCGTCGCTGGCACAATGCCTCTCATGTCTTGTCCCGCCCCTCGGTATGTCACCATCAAGGAGGCCGCCTCCCTCGCCGGCGTTGCTGAATCCACCCTCCTGCGCATGTGCCAGCAGCGACGTCTCGACGCACACCAGGTCGGCGGGACCGTGTGGCGTGTGCGCATCAACGCCGTCACCGGACTTCCGGCGTGTGCGCCCACGTGCCACTGCTACAGCTGCCGTCCGAGAGGCTGCCGATGTGCGGAGTGTTCTGCCGAGGCGTCTCCATGAGGGCTTTGCCTTCGACGCTCTGGGCCGAGATTCGTACCGGTGCCCCGGTCACTGTCGAGGTGCGTGGCGCGTCAATCGAGGCGCTGTACGTCGTTTGCTGCACCTGTGGCGCTCAGTGCCACCTCGAGCAGCTCACCTCGAGCCTGTTCCCCCTCTGCGCCCATGTGGCAGTGTGGGTCCAATGACCGCAACGTGCATCTGCCACAACTGCAGCAGCGAAATGGAGATGTCGGGCTCAACCGTCGCCTGTCCCGGGTGCGAGTTCATCTCGGACGGCGAGGGCGTCCAGCGCAACTACAACACGGGACGGCCCTGCGACTGCACGGAATGCGTGGCGCGGACTCAGGCGCTCCAGCGAGTTTCTGAGTACCCGCCGTTGTTTCGTCTATTGGGGCATGTCTTCGTCGAGCTCGTGCGCTCGTCGGTTTCACGGCGACACTGAGCGCACGAGCCCCGCCTTCACGTCCCCCAGAGGGGGAAAGAGGCCGCGGCCGCAGCAAGGGCCGCCGCTACTTCTCCGACAACAAGGAGCGCTGCCACGGCCTTGCCTACCTCCACCTGGTTGGGGCGCGCCGCCTGTGCATCAACACCCAGCTCGCTGCGTTGCCACCCGTCTCCCAGGGTGGCGCTCATGAACGTCTTGTAGCCGCGCCCCGTTGGGCCATTCGGGTCGGAGTCGTCCGGTGCACACGCCTTCTCCGACGTCTCCCAGAGCCAGTCCACGACTTCGTCCGGGCAGAGCTTCGGCTGCGTCCGCTTCATCTTCACGAGGACGCTGAACGCGTTTTTCCACCACATGCACTTGAAGTCCCCCTTGGTGTAGTCCTTGCGCCGGTACCCCAGGGCCTTGGCCCTGTCGCGAATGTTCTGCTCCGTCCACGTCTTGGAGGTGTCGTGGATGAGCTCCCAGAGTTGCTGTCCCTCTGGGGGGAACATGGGGGGACGCGTCCTGACGAACTCCGGGCCCGCGGCATAGGCCCCTGTTGCGAAACACAATGCGAGAACGAGAACCACCTTCAACAGCTTCACGTGTACCTCCTGGGTTTCGGGCATGGCTGCCCTGGCGGGCCGACGAAACGCGTCGGCCACGGTGTGCAGCAGCGCCCTTCGGGCCTGCTGGTGACTTCACTGCAGCTGGAGCTGGGCGCCCTCGTCCGGGGCCACCACACGCACGCCCTCGAAGCACGCCTCTTCGGCGTAGCGGGTGAGCAGGGGCGAGAAGTTCTCCTTCACCCAGTCGCGGAAGTAGATGTCAGGCGCGCCGAGCACCAACTGGCGTCCCTCGAGCCCAACGGGGACCAAGTCGCGCAGCCACTCGAGGGCGTACGACTTGCCGTCCTCTCGGAGGCCCGCCAGGACTGCGCCCCAGCCACTTTCGGCAGCCGAGCCGGAGGGTAGGGCGGGGAAGTGCGCTCGAGCGCTGGGCGGCTTCTGGGCCGCGGGCTCCGCCTCGGGCTCCGGGTCGACCGTCCACGCGCCGGTGAGGAGCTTTTCGGCGGGCTCATAGCCGTCGTGGCACCGTCCCACGAGCATCCACACGAGTCCTACGCGCTGGCGGGAGCGGAGCTCCCCGCGGCACAGGGGGGAGCGGGGCATCAGGGCGAAAACCCGCCGCCACTCCTCCAGCGGGCGCCGCTCGAGGGCCGCCAGGCCGTCCGCCACGAGCTCCGGCGAGGAGCGCTCTGGCCATGGGGCGAAGCCGTGAGGGGCTGCCAGCGCGTTGTAGGCCTCGCGGAGCTCCGCCACGGGCCCGGGCAGGGTGCTGGGGGTGAAATACCTCCTGGGGGCTGCCTGGCGCGCTTCCCGGGCCGCCTTGGACACCACCCGGAGGGTGCCCTGCGTCACGGGCCGGAGAGAGGAGGAGGAGAAGGGGAGTGACTCTTGAGGTGCGTCACGCTGGGCCGTCACGCTCGGTGACGCTCCGTCACGCTCCGTCACGCTGGCTTTTCGAATTCGGTAAACCTTTGATCTTACTTTAGATTGTTCCTTCTTCTTCTCCTGCGTCACGCTCGGTGACGCTGCCGCGTCACGCTCCGTCACGCTGGCCGTCACGCTCCCGGGAGCGCGGCTGGCCGCCGACTGCTGGGGTGCGCCCGCCACAACCCCGGCCAGGTGGGCGTGAGCGGCGGAGACTTCCGGCACCTGCTTTCCGGCCAGGAGCTGGAGCGCCCGGCAGAAGCCCTCGAGGCGCGCCTCGGCAAGCTGCCGGGCCAGTCGCTCTTCGGCAAGGGCGGCCCGCAACTGCTGGAGCTCAGGCGACATGTTGTGGGCGCAGGCCGTCACAAACACCTCTCCAGGGTGTCGAAAAGGGTGGGCTGGCGCGGAGCCAGGCAGTAGGGCGAAAACCAGAGCCGCTCACGGAGGGCGTTGGTCCGGTTGCCCCGCGCGGCGGCGTAGCCGCCAGGCGCAGTCCAGGCTTCACAGCGCCAGGTGGCCGGCATGTCGTGCTCGCCCTCCAGGCCACAGAGGACGATGCGCAGGGCCGGGTTGTCGCCGTTGGACAGGGCCCACGCGCGGACTTCGTGAGCAACGGTCAGGGACTCCTCGGCGTAAATGGATGGGTCCCGCCCGGCCTCGGCGGAGTAGGGCGGGTCCAGCAGAACGCCCGTCACGCCCACCTTCGTCGTCGCACACGGGGTGAGAACCCGCGTCCAGTCCCCGCAGCACACCGTGGCGCGGCGGAGCCGCTGGGCCAGCTCGTTCATCCAGTCGACCAGGCCGTCGCCGGCGACATCGTCCCGGTGCACCCCCGTATGCCCGCTGAGGCGAGGTGACTGGTGGGGAAGCGCGGACGCCCGGCGGTGCACGCCCTTGTGCCCGCGGCCGACGTTCGGGCGGCGGCGGTGGGTGGCAGTCGTCGCGAGGTCACGGGCCCGGGCCTCCCCACCACCAGCCGGCACCGACTGCGCCCATGCTGGCGCCGAGCACCAGCCGGAGCCAATCCACAGGCCCACGCCCCACACCCACCAGCCGGCTACTTTCGCGTCGAAGTGCTCGGGGTCGCTGTGCATCCGCTCCCGGAAGTCGGCGCGTGCCACCAGCCACGCGTGACGGGCGTGCAGGTCCGCCTCATTGGCGGGCCAGTCGGCGTAGTGCGCAACGGCCTCCGGGTCGTGCTTCACGGCGCGCCAGAAGTTGGCGATGAAGCAGTCCTTGTCGTTGACGAGCTCCGAGCGGGCCGCTGTCGGCCGCGCAAGGAGGACGGCCAGGCTGCCGGCGAAGGGCTCCACGTAGTGGGGCACGTCACCGAGGCCGTCCCACACCTGCTGGGCCGCGCGGCTCTTGCCCCCCATCCACGGGAAGGGCGCTTGAAGACGTTCGCTCATACCGAGGCCTCAACCTCCACGAGTGCTCGCCGCCCCCGGGCCTTGCGCGCGGCCGCCCTCGGCTTCGCGCTGCGGGAGGCCTCGGTGAGCAGGACGTTCAGTAGCTGGCGCACGTGGGTGCGCTGATCGGCAGGCTCAAGGTGTTCCTCAGTCACGTCGGCTGGGTCCGCGTGGGGGAGTTCATCGCCCACGGGGCCTGTTGCCACGTGAGGCGCCGCGGAGGCGTTGGCCGCCTCGCGCATGAGGCGGCGGAGCTCCGCGGGCGTGTCGGCATGCAGAGGGACGGCACCCTCGACGCTGCACGCCGTCCAACTGCCCCTCAGTCCGCGCCGGGCCTTCGTCTCTGTGATGACGAAGCCGAACTCCCGCGCGGCCTCGTCGAGGCACCGCCGCTCAACCTGGAGCGCCCGGTAAATGGCTGCCTCGAGGAGCTCCCGCATGTCCCCCAAGCTGGTGGTGGTGAAGACGGTGTCGCCGAGGAGCGACAGCACCTCGGGACAGGCCACCACCGCCTTCAGCTGCCGCACCGCCGTCCGGCGCACCAGGCGCACGCTCAGCGCAAACCCGCACCGTCGCGCCAGCGTACGCAGGGAAGCAATGTCCCGCTTCTCCTGGTGCTGCCGCTGCTCGAGCTCCCGCCAGAAGTCGACCAGCGTTTTCTCCCCCTCCGCCCGCTGGAGGGACACGGTCGCATCGGCGGGTGGGAGGAAGCGGTGAGGTGGCTCCTGGCGCAGCAGCCCCTGCAGTTGGTCGAAGAGAAGCCCGTCCCGGTAGCGCTGCTCCACCATCGCCGCGACCTGGAGCCGCTTCCTCCGGCTCTCGACGCACATGTTGCAGTCACAGGAGGGGGACATGCCCAGGCACGGCTTGGCGCGGGCCAGCGCGGTCGCACGTTTAGGCATGTCCACCCTCCGGTGAGGAAGGCGACGGCAGGGTAGCCCGCGGAGCGCTGAAGTGCTCGCACTTGCACTCCTGGCGAGCACACGGCCGGTAGCCGAAGTTCCCGTGCTGCTTCTCGGTGTGTCCGCACGTGAGACACCTCGGCGAGGTCCGAGACGCGCGCGACGCAGGACGCGCTGCGGGCTCAGTCGTGAGGGGAGAGGGTCCGCTTTGCACTTCCGCGGCACCCTCCGGCTCCAGTCGGCGCGCGCGAATCGCCTCCACCAGCTCGCCGCGGGTGCTGCCGAACACCTCCCACGTCGTTGCCGGGTCCGTCACGTGCTGCAGGTACGCGCGCCAGCCCTTGCCCCTCACCCATCCGCCGAAACTCCAGTCCTCGGCGATGACGGCCGCGCGGGTCTCGGCGGTGCCTGCGGGGTTCGGTCCGTACGGATGGCAGAGGGAGCAGAACTCATTCGTTCGGCCGTCGAGTGGCTTCTTGCACCCATCACACAGCGCGCCGCGAGGTGCAGAGGTGTCAGACTCGGACCCCCCCTCAACAAAGCCCTTGCAGCGGCAGAAACAGCGGCCGAGGCCCTTGGCTCCGTGCTGCATCCGCATGTGATTGCACGCGCCGCAGAGGTCTCGCGAGTCCCGAGTCACGGGGGGCGCCGGTGGGTGGAGGTCTACCAGCTCGAGCTGGGGCGCGGGCGGTGGCGAGCGCTGACTGACGCTCGCCACCGCCCGGGCGTTGAGGCGGATGGCACGCGCGAGGAAGGTGAGGTCCTCGACGAGCTCCGGCGCGGACTTGGGCAGGGCGTCGAAGTCGAGCAGAGCTCCGCGCACCTGCTCCCTCCACAACCACGCCGCGTCCCCCACCATGACGACGCCCATGTGAGCGTCGTTGGCCGAGGTGCGCAGAATGGTGTCGTAGATGCCGAGCAGGGCCGTGTGGACGTCCGAGAGTGCGGCGTCCACCTGCGTCAGGGCCCGGCCCGCAGAGGGGCTCTCGCCGCCGGGGCGGAGTTCGTGGATGGCGAGCGCGAGGGAGGTTGCGGCCGTCCACATCCGCGCGGCCACCAGCTGCAGCACCTGGTGGACAGCCAGCTTGCGCGCGGCGGCGGTAGTGAGGGTGCCGAGGGCGAGGGAGTCAGGCATCACCTGCCCCCTTGTCTGCGGGCGGGAGCAGGGGTGACAGTGCGCCGCAGATGCGCTCGAGCCGCTCCCGGAGTTTCTGTAGTTCGGACGCATCGCGCAGCAGGCTGGAAATGAGGTCTCGGGCGTCGGCTGAGCGCAGTTGCCGCTTCTTTACAGCCTCCGTCACGAGGGCCTTGGCGAACGGGAGGTACTGAGAGGCATGCGTCAGGTCCTCCACGACGTACCCGAGGTTCGTTGCAGCACTGCTGAGGTAGTCCAGGGCAATTCGGGAACGCATCGAACCGCCATCATCCAACATGGAGCACCTCCCGCACCCGCTTGAGGCAGCCCGAGGCGGACTGGAGGGACTCGCGCACCGAGGCGAGAACACGCTCGAACTCCGCCGGGTCCTCGTCGACGAAGCCGATACCCAGCGGCGTGCTGGGCAGCGAGGTGACGGCAGCCGTCAGCTCCTGCTCGAGATCGTCGAGGTACTGACGGACGTGGTCCTCAGCGAATTCGAAGGAAGGCAACGCGGCGGCCGGAACCATCATGGGCGTGGGCGGGGACTCGCCGCGCTCGAGGTCGTGCACCAGTCCCCGGGCAGCCAGCAGTGCCCGCCGAAAGTCCTCGGCGAGGTGTTGGATGTCCATCGAGAACAGCCCCCACGCAGGAGGCCAGTTCTGTGGGGACACGTCGTTGGCCACAGCCAGAAGGCGGTGAGAAAGGCCAGCAACCTCCGCTCGGATCCGCCACAGCGACAGGGCCACAACTACGTGAGCGCTCGACGGCTGGGGGTCTTCAGCGGCCGCTTTGAGGTCATCCAAAGCCCAAAACACGTCCACGGCGACATGCTCGAGTCGCCGCCTCAGTACGTCGTCATCGGGCATGCGCTCAGGTTTGAAGAGCTTCCGGACAGCGTCCATTGCCGAAGCGCAGCTGGCGAGTCGGACTGCGCACTTGCGGAGATTGAAGAGGGCGGACGTCTCGAGGGGGGACGTTTGCTCACCCATGGCGCACCTCGGCCAGGCGCTCGGCGAGGTACTCGGCCTCCGAGGAGTAGGCATGGGCGGTGCGCAGGTGGCCCAGGGCCCGCGCCTGCTCGGCGCGGGCCTGGAAGCGCGCACAGCGCTGCTCTACGTTGTGGCGCTCGAGCGCGGCGTCCACCGCAAGCGCCTCCTCGACGAGCTGGGCCCACTCGGCATGCTCCGCCGCGGTGAAGGGGGCACGCCCCGCCAGGCTCTCGAGGAAGGCAGCGCGGCGCTCCGCGAGGGAGCGGGCGCGCGCCACCAGCACGGTGCGCTTGTCCAGCGCGACGGATGCCAGCGTCCGGCTGCAGCTGCGGGGCTCACCCACGGGACACCTCCGCGGTGGCCTTCGCCAGGAGCTCCGGCGCGGGGCGGCCGACGTCAAGACCCACGGACGCGTAGGACAGGGCCCGCAGGTTGTCCTCGAGCACCTCGGAGATGGACTGGAGCTGGTGGAGGACTTCGGCGTCCACCGCCAGGCCAAGCCTCGAGGCCTCGCGCATCAGCAGGGGCAGCCCGTTGCTCAGGTCCACCGCCGCACGCGTCAGCCGAGAGAGTTCCTTCTTGTAGGCGTCAGGGGCAGCGGTCGACGACAGCACCTTGGAGGTCTCAGCCATGGGCCACCTCGTCGAGGAGACCGCGGGTGGTGAGGACGGCGCGGCGGACGTCGCGTGCGAGCACACGCGCACGGCGCTCCATGCACGCCAGGGAGGCTCGCAGATGCATGGTGACCTCAAAGTGCTGCGACAGCTCGGTCGGTGTGCGGTCCCGCGCGGAGCTGGCATTGAGGATGTCCTCCATGGCGCTGTCCATGGTGGTGAACGCTCCGCAGAGTTCCTGCACAACCAGGTCGCCGGTCGAAGGGAGCTGCTCAGGGGACCCGATCGACCAGGCGAGTTCCTGGAGAGAGCTGTGCGCCACGTTCAGAGACCGGAGCGCCGTGCGGAGCGCGGTCTCGGCGGCGGAAGCAAGAGCCAGCGTCGAGGTCTCAGCCATGGGTCACCTCATAGGACGCGGACTCCTGGCCGAGCTGCATGAGCTCGCGCGCGGCGGCCGTCAGCCCCCAGCCATCCGCGTAGAGGTAGAGGATGCCGTTGCGGGCCAGAGCGTCGAGCTCGCCCATGAGTCCGGCGACGTGGAGGAGCTCCGGACGCGCGAGGAGGGAGTCGCTCGACAACTGCACCTCGCGGAACAGCAGAGAGATGATCAGCCGGTGCGTGGGGGTGAGGACGGACGACGCCACCGGGCGGGAGCCCGGGGAGGACGGGGTGTGGGACATGGGCAGGTCCAAGGCCGAAGGAGAAGCCGAGGACAGGCGCCGGCAACCGCACACCGGCGCCCGTCCTCGTCGACCTGCCCAGGTCGGCCGTGCCCGGGCAGGAGTCTCAGTCCCTGGACGGCGAGCTAGCGAGCTCGAGCAGCATCCAGGCAGACGGGCATAAGTATGGCTGCGCGTCTGATAATGTGCGTTATGTCAACTCAGCCCACGGGCATCCCAGAGGCCTCCAAGCCAAGGTCCGGCGGCTGTGCTCGCATGTATCTCCCCCCGTCCCCCGTCCGATCGCGACGAGCCGCGTCAATCGCCACGCTCGCCTGCTCATCGGAAATCAAAGTCCCGTTCAGGAGTTCAGGGGCCGGGAATTTTCTCCCCGCTTGACCGGGACCGGCTGTTCCCACGACAACCCCGCCGCATCTCTTCCGGTTCCCGGAAAGGAACTTCAACTCCATGAAGCGTCTTCTCATCGTGGCCTCCCTGCTCGGCGCCGCCCCCGCGCTCGCCGATGAGGGCATGTGGACCTACAACAACTTCCCCGCCGCCAAGGTCAAGGAGAAGTACGGATTCGAGCCCTCCCAGGACTGGCTCGACAAGGTTCGTCTGGCCTCGGCCAAGTTCGGCGGCGGCTGCTCGTCCAGCTTCGTCTCCCAGGACGGCCTGGTGATGACCAACCACCACTGCGCCCGTGGCTGCATCCAGCAGCTGTCCACCGCCAAGAAGGACTTCATCGCCAACGGCTTCTACGCCAAGACCCAGGCCGAGGAGCTCCAGTGCCCGGCCCTCGAGCTCAGCCAGCTCGTCGAGATCACCGACGTCACCGACCAGCTCAACACCGCCACCAAGGGCCTCACCGGCAAGTCGTACGCCGACACCCTCAAGGCCGAGATGGCCAGGCTCGAGCAGGCCTGCACCAATGGCGCCCCGGACGTGCGCTGTGACGTGGTGACGCTCTACCAGGGCGGCAAGTACAACCTCTACCGCTACCAGCGTTACCAGGACGTGCGGCTCGTGTTCGCCCCCGAGCACGCCATCGCCTTCTTCGGCGGCGATCCGGACAACTTCGAGTTCCCCCGGTACGACCTGGACGTCACCTTCGTGCGCGCCTACGGCAAGGACGGCAAGCCCGCGAAGACCCCCAACTACTTCAAGTGGTCCGACAAGGGCGTCAAGGAAGGCGATCTCACCTTCGTCTCCGGCAACCCCGGAAGGACCTCGCGCGGCCTGACGGTGGCCCAGCTCGAGTACCTGCGCGACACCGGCCTGCCCAAGCAGCTCTTCAGGCTCTCGGAGATCCGCGGCATGGTCTCCGAGTTCCAGAACCGCGGCCCCGAGCAGAAGCGCATCTCCAGCAACCTGCTCTTCGGCGTGGAGAACGGCCTCAAGTCCACCAAGGGCAAGCACGAGCAGCTGGTGGACAAGGCCTTCTTCGCCCAGAAGGTCGCCGCCGAGCAGGAGCTGCGCGCCAAGGTCAACGCGGACCCGAAGATGAAGGCGAAGTACGGCAACGCCTGGGATGAGATCGCCCGCGCCCAGGACGCCTTCCGCAACATGCGCAAGGAGTACGAGAACGTCGAGAACGGCTTCAACTCGCAGCTCTTCTACGTGGCCCGCACCCTGGTGCGCGCCGCCGACGAGCGCGCCAAGCCGGACACCGAGCGCCTGCGCGGCTACAACGAGGCCAACCTGCGTTCGCTCGAGAACCAGCTGATGAGCAAGGCGCCCGTCTACCCCGAGCTGGAGATCGCCCAGCTGACGTTCGCCCTCACGAAGATCCGTGAGGAGCTGGGCCCGGATCACCCGTTCGTCAAGAAGGTGCTCGGCAAGGAGTCCCCCGCGTCGCTGGCCGCCCGCGTCATCAAGGGCTCGAAGCTGGCCGACATCAAGCTGCGCGATCAGCTCTACAAGGGCGGCAAGAAGGCCATCGAGTCCTCCAAGGATCCGATGATCCAGCTGGCGGCCCTGGTGGACCCGGACGGCCGCGCCATCCGCAAGACGTACGAGGAGCAGGTCGAGGCCGTCATCCGCAAGAACAGCGAGCTGGTGGCCCAGGCGAAGTTCGAGGTCTACGGCACCGGCATCTACCCGGACGCCACGGGCACGCTGCGCCTGTCCTTCGGCTCCGTGAAGGGCTACACCGAGGACGGCAAGCAGGTGGATCCCATCACCGTCATGGGCAACACCTTCGACCGCCACACCGGTGAGGAGCCGTTCGCCCTGCCCAAGAGCTGGCTCGCCTCGCAGAAGGATCTGACGGCCTCCACTCCGATGAACTTCGTCACCACCAACGACATCATCGGCGGCAACTCGGGCTCGCCCGTCATCAACAAGGACGCGGAGATCGTCGGCCTGGTGTTCGACGGCAACATCCAGTCGCTCGGCGGTGACTACGGCTTCGACGAGAGCGTCAACCGCACCGTCGCCGTCCACAGCGAGGCCCTCATCGAGGCGCTCAAGAAGGTCTACAAGGCCGACCGCGTCCTCGAGGAGCTGCGCCCGGGCTCCACGCCCACCGTGAAGGCCAGCCCCGGTCTGTAGTCCGGCCCGCAGTCCGCTGAAGTCCCACTGAAAAGACGAAGGGGCTGCCCGAATCCACCCGGGCAGCCCCTTTGTTCTTCCTCACCCTGCCCCCGCGGCTACTCCCACTCGATGGTGGCGGGCGGCTTGGAGGAGACGTCGTAGACGACGCGGTTGATGCCACGCACCTCGTTGGTGATGCGCGTGGAGATGCGCTCGAGCACGTCGTACGGCAGCCGCGCCCAGTCCGCCGTCATGCCGTCCACGCTCGTCACCGCGCGCAGCACGCAGGTGGACTCGTAGGTGCGCTCATCCCCCATCACGCCCACGCTCTGCACCGGCAACAGCACCGCGAACGCCTGCCACAGCTCCTTGTACAGGCCCGCGTCCCGGATCTCCTGCTGGACGATCGCGTCCGCGCGGCGCACCAGCTCCAGCCGCGCCTCGGTGATCTCCCCCAGCACCCGGATGGCCAGGCCCGGTCCCGGGAACGGCTGCCGCGATACCATCTCGTCCGGCAACCCCAGCTCGCGGCCCAGCGCGCGGACCTCGTCCTTGAAGAGCTCGCGCAGCGGCTCCACCAGCTTGAGGTTCATCTTCTCCGGCAGCCCGCCCACGTTGTGGTGGCTCTTGATGGTGACGGACGGGCCCTTGTACGACACCGACTCGATCACGTCCGGGTACAGCGTGCCCTGCGCCAGGAACTCGGCGCCCTGCACGTCCCGCGCGGCCGCCTCGAACACGGTGATGAACTCGCGGCCGATGATCTTCCGCTTCTTCTCTGGATCCGTCACCCCGGCCAGCTCCGACAGGAAGCGCGCCCGCGCATCCACCGTCTTCAGCGGCACGTGGAAGCGATCCACGAAGAGCGCCTCCACCTGCTCGCGCTCACCCTGCCGCAACAGGCCGTTGTCCACGAAGATGCACTGCAGCCGTGCCCCCAGCGCCCGGTGCAGCAGCAGCGCCGCCACCGAGCTGTCCACGCCTCCCGACAACCCGCAGATGACCCGGCCGTGCTCGCCCACCTGGCGGCGGATGGCGTCCTCCGCCTCCTGGATGAAGCCCTTCATCGTCCAGCTCCCGCTCACCTTGCAGTCGGTGAACAGGAAGGCGCGCAGCATCTCCTTGCCCATCGGTGTGTGCACCACCTCGGGGTGGAACTGCAGGCCGTAGATGGGCTTGCTCTTGTGCGCCGCCGCCGCGTAGGGCGAGTTGCCACTGCGGCCGATGGCCTCGAAGTCCGGCGGCAGCATGTCCACCCGGTCTCCGTGGCTCATCAACACCTTCACCCGCTCGCCCAGCTTGAAGCCCGCCAGCGGCCCGCGCGCCGCCAGCACCTCCACCTCGGCCGAGCCGTACTCCCGGTGCGCGGAGCGATCCACCCGGCCTCCCAGCAGCTTGGAGATCAGCTGCAGGCCGTAGCAGATGCCCAGCACCGGCAGCCCCGAGCTGAACACGAAGGGATCGCACCGCGGCGAGCCCTCCGTCTCCACCGAGGCCGGCCCTCCGGAGAGGATGATGCCGCGCGGGGCGAACCGGCGGATGTCCTCCGCGGGGAGATCCGGACGGTGGATCTCACAGTACACGCCGAGCTCTCGCACCCGGCGGGCGATGAGCTGCGTGTACTGGCTCCCGAAATCGAGGATCAGGATCTTCTCAGCGTGAATATCCACACACTCTCCAGGGGGGGCGCGCGTTGACGGATGCGGGCCTTATCGCTACAAACTTTCGGAAATCAACCATTAAGTCCCGCTCGAACTCGAAGAGGTCCTGGATGCGCCTGCCCGCCGTTGCAACCGTCCTGCTGCTGTCCGCCACCGGTTGCGTGAAGGAGATCTCCTCGGAAGAGCGTCTGGAGCGCGAGTCGCCGAGCCGTTCCTCGGCCGGCGACACCCCGGACGCCGCCGCGCTGAGCAAGGTGAACTGCGACGACACGGGCGATGCGCTCAACCAGGCCCGCAACGTCAACCGGCCGGAGAGCGACCGGGTGATGAGCTACATCGACCTCTACACCTCGTTGCAGAAGCGCAACGCGACGTTCGAGGAGGCGATGAACCGCAACCCGGACCTCCACTACACCGAGGGCAGCCAGAAGCTGGTGGCCGCCCGCGAGAACTGCATCCAGCAGACCGCGGACGTGAAGGTGGAGTTCGAGACCTACGTGCGCGAGCTGGTGGACGTGCCCACCGTGCAGGAGGTCAAGGGCGGCAACACCGTCACCGTGGCCCGGCTGGACTTCAACACCCTGCGCCAAGCCATCGAGACCCTCAACCCGGACGACAAGGAGCAGCTCATGGGCCGGGTGCTCAACGCGGAGAAGAAGGTGGCCCCGGCGGCGGCCCCGGCGGAAGAGCCCGCCAGCAGCGGCTCCTCCGGCAGCGGCCGCAAGCGCGGCAAGTAGCCGGCTCGCGGCCCTCCGGCCGGCCCGGGCGCCCTACTCCACCCGGTAGTTGGGCGCCTCCTCGGTGATGATCACGTCGTGCACGTGGCTCTCCTTGAGCCCGGCCGAGGTGATGCGCACGAACTCCGCCTTGGTGCGCAGATCCTCGATGGTGCCGCAGCCCACGTAGCCCATGCCGCTGCGCAGCCCACCCAGCATCTGGTGGATGTTCATGCCCAGGCTGCCCTTGTACGGCACGCGGCCCTCGATGCCCTCGGGCACCAGCTTCACCGCCTCCACGTCCGCCTGGAAGTAACGGTCCTTGGCGCCCTGCTTCATGGCCCCCATCGAGCCCATGCCGCGGTAGCTCTTGTAGCTGCGGCCCTGGTACAGGATGACCTCGCCCGGAGCCTCCTCGGTGCCGGCGAAGAGCGAGCCGATCATCACCGTGCTCGCCCCGGCGGCCAGCGCCTTGACGATGTCGCCGGAGTACTTGATGCCACCATCGGCGATGACGGGCACGCCGTGCTTGTCCGCCTCGCGCGCGCAGTCGTCGATCGCCGTGAGCTGGGGCACGCCCACGCCGGCCACCACGCGCGTGGTGCAGATGGAGCCGGGGCCGATGCCCACCTTCACCGCGTCCACCCCCGCCTCGATGAGCGCCCGGGTCGCCGCCGCCGTGGCCACGTTGCCGGCGATCAGCTCGAAGCCGCGGAAGTTCTTCCGCGTGTCGCGCACGGCGTCGATGACGCCCTTGGAGTGGCCGTGGGCCGTGTCGATGACGATGACGTCCACGCCCGCCTTCACCAGCGCGTCGATGCGGGCCTCACGGTCCGCCGAGGCACCGATCGCGGCGGCGCACAGCAGCCGGCCCTTGGCGTCCTTGGCCGCGTTGGGCCGGGTCCGACGCTTCTCCATGTCCTTGATGGTGATGAGGCCCCGGAGCTCGAACTGCTCGTCGACGATCAGCAGCTTCTCGATGCGGTGCTCGTGCAGCAGCTGCTGCGCGTCCGTCTGGCTGATGCCCTCGCGGCCTGTGACGAGCTTGCGCGTCATCACCGCCTCCACCTTCTGGTTCAGGTCCGTGACGAAGCGCACGTCACGGCTGGTGACGATGCCCACCAGCTTGCGGCCCTGCACCACCGGGATGCCCGAGATGTTGTACTGGCGCATCAGCTCGATGGCCCGGGCCAGCGGCACCTGCGGCTCGACGGTGATGGGGTCCACCACCATCCCGCTCTCGAACTTCTTCACCTTCATCACCTCGAGCGCCTGCTGCTCGGGGGTCATGTTCTTGTGGATGACGCCGATGCCGCCCTCCTGCGCCATGGCGATGGCGGTCCGGGCCTCGGTCACGGTGTCCATCGCCGCGGAGAGCAGCGGGATGTTGAGCCGCAGGTTGCGGGTCAACCGGGTGGTGAGATCGGCGTCCTTGGGCAGGATCGCGCTCTCCGCCGGCTGGAGAAGCACGTCATCGAAGGTCAGCGCGAGCCGGACTTCAGAAGGCAGCATGGGGGCTCCCGGGAGCAGCGGGTCATGCCCGCGGTGAAGCCGCTTCCATAAGGGGTGAAGGCCAGGGGTGCAACGATCAAAACCGCCTTTTCACGGCCCGTCTCCCTGGCATGCAGGCAATTGATGTTAGGATTCCCTCTCGTGACGCAGCCACAGAGTCCATCCAAGGGAGAAGCCATCGGGTTGGTCGTCAAGTTGCCCTTCGCGACCCCCGACGAGTTCGTGGCGAAGTACGGAGCCAATGTCACGCGCGGCGGCATCTACCTGCGCGCCAAGACGGTGAAGCCTCCCGGTTCCATCGTCACCCTGGATCTCAAGCTGGCCGATGGCTCCCGCATCATCCACGGCACGGCCGTCATCCACTTCGTCACCGGGCAGGGCGGGCAGGGAGCCTCCGGCATGGGGTTCCGCTTCCTCTCCGTGGACCCCGCCACCCGGCAGTTCCTCGACTCGGCGATCGCCCCCCTGCCGCACGCCCAGTCTTCCCTTCCTCCACTCCCAGCAGGGGTGGGGCCGGCGGATTACACGGTCCCCGCGGGAACACCGCCGCCTCCCCCGCTGACGGACGCGCCAACGGTCGCCCCCGCGCCCGCTCCCCACCCCGGCCAGGAGATGCTGATCCCCGCCCACACCCCGTGGCCCGGGACCATCGCCGCGTTCACCCCGCCGCCCCCGCCCCAGCCCGAGGCCGCGCCTGTCGCCGAGCAGCCCGCCCCTGCACCCCCGCTCGAGGCCGCGCCCACGTCACAGGCCGCGCCCGCCGCCGAGCAGCCCGCCCCCGCGCTCCAGTCCGATGCCGAGCCCATCGATGTCGAGCCCATGGATGACGCCGAGCCTATCGATGCCGAACCCATCGATGAGGCCGAGCCCATCGAGACAGCGCCCGCCGCTGCGCAGCCCGCGCCTCGGCCCGCGGCCGTGGCCTCTCCGCCACCTCCCCCGCGCCCCTCCGAGGAGACTCCTGCCGCTCCGGTGCCGCCCCGGCCTCCCGCGCCCGCGGTGGCCTCGAGCCGTCCCGCGCCTCCTCGCGAGCCCACCCAGACGCTCTCCTCGTCCGCCACGCCCGTGGTCCCGAGCGCCCCCGCCTTCGAGGCCCCCACCGAGGAGCCCAAGCGCACCGGGCCCATCATCGGCATCGACCTGGGCACCACCAACTCCTGCGCCGCCTTCGTGCGCCAGAGCAAGCCGGCCGTCCTCCACAGCCGCGAGGGGCACAACACCGTCCCCTCCATCCTCGCCCTCAACGCCCGCGGCAAGCTCGTGGTCGGCCACCCCGCCAAGGGGCAGATGCTCACCAACCCCCGGCAGACCGTCTACGGCGCCAAGCGGCTCGTCGGCCGTCCCTACGAGTCCCCCATCGTCCAGCAGATCAAGGATCGCTTCGCCTATGAGATCGCCCCCGGCGGCAACGGCGAGGCGGCGGTGCGGCTCGGGGATCGCATCTACAGCCTCCAGCAGATCTCCGCCCTCATCCTCCGCGAGGTGAAGGAGGTCGCCCAGAACCAGCTCGGCCAGCCCGTCTCGCGCGCCGTCGTCACCGTCCCCGCCTACTACAACGACAACCAGCGCCAGGCCGTGCGCGAGGCCGGCCGGCTCGCCGGGCTCCACGTGGAGCGCATCCTCAACGAGCCCACCGCCGCCGCGCTCGCCTACGGCTTCGGCCGCAAGCTCACCCAGCGCGTGCTCGTCTACGATCTCGGCGGCGGCACCTTCGACGCCTCCGTCCTCGAGCTCAAGGACACCCTCTACGAGGTCGTCTCCACCGGCGGCGATACCTTCCTCGGCGGCATCGACTTCGACACCGCCATCGTCGAGTACCTGCTCGAGCAGTTCCGCCAGCAGACCGGTCTCTCCATCCAGCTGGATCGGGTGGCCATGCAGCGCATCCAGGACGCCGCCGAGCGCGCCAAGTGCTCCCTCTCCGAGCGCTCGCAGGTCCGCGTCCACGTGGCCTTCCTCACCATGGTCGACGGCAAGCCCGTGGACCTCGACGTCCCGCTCACCCGCGAGAAGCTCGTCGAGCTCACCGAGGAGCTCGTCAACCGCACCCTCCAGGTCTGCGCCGACGTGCTCGACGTCAAGGGGCTCACCCCCAAGGACATCGACGAGGTCATCCTCGTGGGCGGGCAGAGCCGCTCGCCCCTCGTCCACGAGAAGATCCAGTGGTTCTTCGGCAAGGCGCCCACCAAGAACGTGCACCCGGACGAGGCCGTGGCGCTCGGCGCCGCCCTGCTCGCCCACAGCCTGGCCCAGAACGAGGGCGTGCAGCTCATCGACGTGCTGCCCATGGCCATCGGCGTGGGGCTGCCCGGCGGCCGCTTCAAGCCCGTGCTCGAGCGCAACGCTCCCCTGCCCGCCAACAAGGGCTACCAGATCTCCACCAGCCGCGAGGATCAGGAGGAGATCGATCTCATCATCCTGCAGGGCGACTCCGAGCGCGCCGTGGAGAACGAGTACCTGGGCACGCTGAAGGTCTCCGGGCTGCCCGGCGGGCCTCGCGGCTCGGTGAAGGTCTCCGTCACCTTCGCCGTGGACAACGAGTGCATCCTCACCGTCACCGCCCGCGAGCAGACCAGCGGCATCGAGGTGATGAACGTCTTCTCCACCCGCGACAACCCCGAGCAGGTGAAGGCGAAGCTCGGACCCCATCACCCGAGTCAGCCCGAGCCGCCTCCCATGCCTCGCAGGCAGTCGTTGTCCGGCATGCCCGCCGCGCAGAAGCCCACCGCGGCCCAGCCCGTGGTCCTGCCCATCGCCATCGCCGCGACCGCTCGGGACGTGGCTCCGGGCGGACTGGTCGGGTGGTTGAAGCGGATCCTCGGACGCGCGTGAGCCGGACAGGAGGGCTCAGTCGCGGATCGGCAGACGCTCCGTACCGGAGGGCTTCTCCGCCATCTCGAACACGGGCGCCGGGGCCGCCGGGTGGACATCCGAGGCCGCCGCTCCCGTCAGCAGGTGCGCGGGCACCGGCGAGGCCTTCACCGCCGCATCCAGCGCCGCCCCACGCACGGCCGCGATCCGCTTCCGCCACACGAACACCGCGAGCCCCACCACCGCCAGGGTGCCGAACACCACCAGCTGCCCCTCCTTCATCCGGTCGATGGCGTAGTCCAGCTTGTCCCCGAAGTGGAACCCGAGCCACACGAAGAACGGCGCGGACAGCAGCGCCGCCAGCCCGTCCCAGAAGAGGAAGCGCCAGTACGACATGCCCGCCGAGCCGGCGCTGAAGTACGTCACCGCACGCACCCCGGGCATGAAGCGCGCAATCATCACGATCTTCTGCCCGTGCAGCGCGAACAGCCCCTCCACCCGGACCCGCTTCTCCGGGGTGATGAACCTGCCCAGGAATCCGGAGGGGGTGGTAGAGCGTCCCACCTTCGAGCCAAACCGGCGACCGGCGGCGAAGATGAGGCTGTCACCCACGAGGATGCCCAGGAAGCCGACCAGCATCATCACCGACAGGCTGGCCGCGCCCTTGTGGGCCAGGAAGCCCCCGAGGATGAGCGAGATGTCCTCGGGCAGAGGCACGCCCAGCCCACACGCCACCAGCACGCCGAAAACGGTGGCATAGGCGAGGAAGCCGTGGGTACTGCCCAGCAGGTTGGTGAGGAATTCTTGCACGCTCGTCTCTCAGTCACGTCCGGGAGACCCGACAGGCCTCGTCATCCGAGCCCAGGCCTCCAGCGCCCCCGCATCAACCGGGTACGCGTCGTCAAAACTCCGAGCCCCCATGCGCCGACTCATAATCCCTTCGTGCGTCCGCTGCTCGAACTGCGAACGTCCGGGCCTCCGTCCGAGTGCCCGGTTGCTCCAGGTGGGGTCGTGTGGGTGTCTCGAAAGTCCCTCGCATCGTCCGCGAGGAAGGTAGCACGGCGCGCAAGGGGGGGTGCTTCAAGTCTTTCCCACGAGCGACTTCATGGCTTCCCGGTTGTCTCGGACCTTCTGGCCAAAGTGGCTCACGATCCCCATCAGCAGCTTCATGCACGCCTGGGGCTTCTGGATGGTGAGCTTCTGGAAGTCCGCGTGGCGGATCTCCACCGCCGTCACGTCCGTCATGGCCACGGCGGTGCACAGCCGCTCGCCCTTCTGGATGAGGGTCAGTTCGCCCAAGGGCTCTCCGGCCACCACATCCCCGAGCGTCACCTCCTCGCCCGCGGTGTTCTTCGCACTCAGCCGGACCGTGCCGTCCCCGACGATGAAGAGGGACTCGCCCGGCCGGTTCTCCAGGAACAGGGCAGAACCCTTGGGAAACGCCCGTGCGACCCCGATGGCGGCGAAGATCTGGATGCCGACATCGGTGAAATCCTTGAAGAGCGGGGATGCTTTGAGTGCGGCTGCAACCTCCATGCGAGGTGCTCCTAACACGCACGCTGGCGGGCGTCACGTTAACGGCTGGCCCGGTGCTCGGCGGCCGTCTGGACGTAGTGCTTCGCGGACTCGAGCAGGAAGCTCCGCTCCTCCTCGGTGATGGCCCGCTTCACCTTCCCCGGCGAGCCCACCACCAGCGATCCCGGCGGAATCTTCGTCCCCGGTGTGAGCAGCGTCCCGGCGCCGATGATGCACTCGTCGCCGATCTCCACCCCGTCCATCACGATGGCACCCATCCCCACCAGCACCCGGTTGCCCACCGTGCACCCATGCAGCACCACGTGGTGCCCCACCGTCACGTCGTCCCCGATCGTCGTCGAGTACCGGTGGCTCGTGACGTGGATCATCGTGAGATCCTGGATGTTGGTCCTCCGGCCGATGCGGATGGGGTTCACGTCCCCCCGCAGCACCGAGTTGAACCACACCGAGGAGTCCTCCCCCAGCTCCACGTCCCCGATCACCTGCGCCGAGTCCTCGACGAAGCAGCTCGGGTGGACGCGCGGGGTTTGATCTCGGAAACGGCGCAGGGCCATGGGTTCTCCAGTAGGGGGATTGAGGCTCAGGCCACGACGCAGGTTTCGGGGCTCGGGAGATCGGCGGGCGGCACCACCACCGGCTGGCTCAGCACCACCGTCTGCTTGCCGGACAGTTGGTTCGGCGTCGCGCTCTCCACCAGCACCTTCACGAACGCCCCCGCCGGCGCGTCGCCGTCGAAGTTCACCGTGCGGTTCTCCGGCGTCCGCCCGAAGCGCTTCGCCGGGTTGTAGCGCGAGTGGCCCTCCACCATCACCTCCACCTCCTGCCCCACCTGCGACGCCGTGTGCTCCCCGCTGATGCGCCGCTGGATCTTCTGCAGCCGCTCCAGCCGCTCGATCTTCACCTCGTGCGGCACCGGACCCCACTCGTCCTCCTTCAGCGCCGCGCCCGTCTTCGGCCGCGGGCTGTAGATGAACGAGAACTGGTTCTCGTAGCGCACCTTCTCCGTCAGCTCGAGCGTGAGCGCGAAGTCCTCCTCCGTCTCACCCGGGAAGCCCACGATGATGTCCGTCGTCACCGCGATGCCCGGACGCGCCGCGCGCAGCTTCTCCAGCCGCTCCAGGTACTGCGCCACCGTGTAGTCGCGCCGCATCCGCTTCAGCACCGGATTCGAGCCGCTCTGCACCGGCAGGTGGAAGTGCGGCATGATCTTCGGCTGCGTCCGGAACGCCTCGATCAGCTCGTCCGACAGATCGTGCGGGTGGCTCGTGGTGAAGCGCACGCGCTCGATGCCCGGCACCTCCGCCGTGCGCAGCAGCAGCTGCGCGAAGCTGATGCCGCCCCGGTACGAGTTCACGTTCTGACCGATCAGCGTCACCTCGCGTACGCCCACCTTCGCCAGGTCCGCCACCTCGGCGAGCACCTCCGGGAAGGCCCGGCTCACCTCACGGCCTCGGGTGTGCGGCACCACGCAGAAGGAGCACACGTTGTCGCAGCCCTTCATCACCGTGACGAACTCGGTCACCTTGCCGCGGCTCGTCTCGGGGTCGGCGCGCGGGAAGACGTACTCCTCCGAGTCCACCCAGGCCGTCTCCACCACGCGCTCGCGCTCGCCCTGCACCCGGCCGATGATGTCCGGCAGCTTGGCGATGGAGTCCGGGCCGAACACGAAGTCCAGGTAGGGCACCTTCTTGAGGAGCTTGTCCTTCTCCTGCTGCGCCACGCACCCGCCCACGCCCAACAGCGTGCCGCGGGCCAGCTTCACCGTGCGGTAGCGGCCCAGGGCGGACAGCATCTTGTCCTCGGCCTTCTCGCGGATGGAGCAGGTGTTGAGGATGATGAGGTCCGCCTCCTCCGGAACCGGCGTGGGCCGGTATTCCAGCTTGCCGAGTACCTCGCTCATGCGGAGCGAGTCGTTGACGTTCATCTGGCAGCCGAAGGTGTGGATGAAGTAGCGCTTCATGGGTCTTTCCGTACGGAGAACGGGCTCTTATCCGACGAGCCCCGGCGGATTGCAACGGTTCCAGTGCCCTGGCGGGCAGGAGGGCGAGCCCCCCTAGGCCCGGGTGAGGGCCTTCTGCATCCGGGTGTGGAGGGCCACCAGCTGGTCCTCGTGCTGGTTGAGCAGGTCGATCGCCTCCTGCCCGTAGCGCCGGGCCAGGGGCTCCAGGCTCTCGACGCGGTGCAGCTCGTCGCGAGCCCTGGCGGCCTTCTCGGCCGCGGTGGCATCCGCCTGCTGCTCCAGCTCCGCCAGCCGGGTGCGCAGCCGGCGCGCCGTCCAGCGCTGGCCGGCGTAGGCGCGCAGCATGGAGTTGCCCAGCTCCACCACCTTCACCGCCAGCCCGGAAGCCTTCAGGCCGAGCTCATGCGCCGTGGTGAGCGCGGCCGTCTCCCCCGGCTTCGCCTGCTCCACATGGGCCAGGAAGGCCTCCTGGTAGCGGATGAGGCCCTGAAGATCGGCCTCGGTGAGGGCGTGGGCGGCGAACCGCAGCGTGCGGGAGTCAGCGGCCCCCATGGCGCTGGCCTGCGACACTTCGAGATCATCGAACATGGAACGGGACATGGGTGTCTCTCTCAGGCGGGGACGAGCTGCTCCGCGATGCGGGACAGATCGGCCACGGAGTTCACCACCACCGTCTGGTGGCACTCCTTCGAATAGGTGAGCATCTCACTGTCCCCGAAGCCCCAGTTGGGACGGTCCTCGGGGCAGATCCACAGGAGCCGTTTGCACTTCTGCTTCAGGTCCTTGAGGGCCCAGGCGTTGTTCGCGTTGTAGTTGTTGCGGCCGTCCCCGATGATCATCACCGTGGTGCGCCGCGTGATGCTGCCGAGCTGATCCCTCGTGAACATGGCGAGCGCCCGGCCGTAGTTGGAGTTGGCGGTGAGCGACACGGCCTGCCCCATGGTGGCCAGGTCGATCGCCTTGTCCACCTCCTGCTCCTTGAAGTACTGCGTCACGTCGCCCACGTCCGACACGAAGACGAACGAGCGCACGCGCACGAAGAGCGACTGCAGCGTGTACGTGAAGAGCAGCATCATCCGCGACGCGTTGCGCACCGAGTCCGAGACGTCACAGAGGACGACGACCTCGGGGCGCTCGGGGCGGCGGGCACGGAACCGGGGCACCATGGGAATACCACCCCACGGCAGGTTGCGGCGCAGCGTGCGGCGCACGTTCAGCGTCCCCTTCCGCTTCGAGCGCGCCTTGCGGATCAGCCGGGCCTTGAGCTTCTCGGCCAGCGTCTTCACCGCGGACTCCATCTGGTTCACCTCGGCCTGGCTGAGCTGGTGCAGCGGCTTGTCCACCACCCCGCCCGTGGGCTTGCGGATGCGCGCCTCGGCCTGACGCTTCACCTCGCGCCGCGCCGCGTCCTCCACCTTGCGCATGGCCTCGGCCACGTGCCGCGAGACGATCTCCACCCCCTCCACCGGCAGGCCCCGCTTGCGCAGCTCCTCCTCCAGCGCCTTCAGCTCCGAGCGCGCCCGATCCATCCCCGCCGCCACCATCAGCCGCCGCGAGAAGAAGCCCGTCTGCATCGAGCTCTGCATCTGCGACAAGTCGAGCTGCAGCGTGGCCGAACGGAAGATCTGCGCCAGCCTCGCCCGATCCCCCATGAGGGCCGCCTGGGCCAGTGGGGACAGCTCGGGGAAGAGCTGGTTCATCTGGAACAGGAGCATCGTGAGGTTGTCGCCCTCGATGAGCCCCTGCTCCTGGATCTGCTGGGCCAGGGACTTGTCGAGCGCCTCGAACGTCTTGGCCGCCCCCGAGAAGAAGAAGTCGAAGGCCCGGTTGAAGACGTCCACGTCCTGGTGGCGCTTCACCATCGTGGTCCGCAGCACCGAGCGGAAGATGGCCTTGTCCTCGAGGCCCACCTCGGCGGTGGCCCGTGCGGCATCCACCACCTCGGACGTGCTGACACGCACCCCGTTCTGGCGGAGGACCTCGGCGAACTCGACGATGCGTGCGTCCATGTGGTTGGCAACCTCTCCACCCAGCGTTCTACCAGCCTCTACCCTGCCCCGATTCTCCTGTATATCCGCCCCGCACGCGGAACACCCGAGGGAGACATTCATGCCAACAGCCGTCGTCACCGGAGCGGGCATCCGGCTCGGCAAGGCCATCGCCCTGGCGCTGGCCGAGGTGGGGTACGACCTGGCCCTGCACGTCCACCGCTCGACCGAGGGAGCGGAGGAAGTCGCCACCCGGGCCCGCGCCCTGGGCCGCACCACCACCGTGCACCGCGCCAACCTGGGGGACCCGAAGGAACTGGAGTCCCTGGCGGCGACCCTGCGCCAGGCCCACCCGGCCATCGACGTCCTCGTGAACAACGCGGGCATCTACGAGCGGGTGGCCTTCGAGGACATCACCCGGGAGCAATACCACCGGATGATGGGAATCAACCTGGAGGCGCCCTTCTTCCTCACCCAGGCGCTGCTCCCGGCGCTGCGCGCCGCTCCCCAGCCGCTGGTCGTGAACCTCACCGACATCGCCGCGGAGCGGGTGGTGAGCCACTACGCCCACTACACCGCCAGCAAGGCCGGGCTGCTCGCGCTCACCCGGGCACTGGCGGTGGAGCTCGCGCCCCGGGTGCGGGTGAACGCCATCTCCCCGGGGACGGTCATCTTCCCGGAGGACTTCGACGAGGCCGCCCGGCAGGCCATGCTCGCCCGCATTCCCTTCGGGCGGGAGGGCTCGGCCGAGGACGTGGCCCGGGCCGTGGTCTTCCTGGCGCGCGAGGCCCCTTATATCTCCGGACAGGTGATCGCCGTGGATGGAGCCCGGAGCGCCCAGCTATGAACCGCCTTTCCTCCGATGCCTTCGCGAGCGCCCCCCGCGACGCGCAGGGCCGCCCGCTGGATGTCATCGAGCTGCGCCAGCTCCCGGTGAATTGCATCGTCGGGGTGTACCCGGCCGAGCGCGGCACGCCGCAGCCGCTGGAGCTCGACGTGGCCCTCTATCTGGACACCCGGAAGGCCGCCGCCGAGGGGAGCCTCCGTGACACGGTGGACTACGCGCGCCTGTCCGGCGAGCTGCGCTTCCTGCTGGAGTCGGCCGACTTCCGCATGCTGGAGACGGCCGCCGAGGCCCTCTGCCGCTACATCCTCGCCCCGCCGACGGAGGACTCGGCGCGCGCCCCGGTGCGGGCCGTCACCCTGCGGCTGTCCAAACCGGAGGCCCTGGGCCGGGCGGGCCTCGCCTCGCTGCAGGTGCACCGCACCGCGGACGAGTACCAGTACGAGAGGGAGGACAAGCCCTTCGGGCGGGTGGACATCCTCTTCCAGGACGAGCACGTGGGCATCTACCGGCTGCGCATCGCTCCGGGCCGCACCATCCCCACCCACGAGCACCGGGTGATGAGCGAGTCCGAGCTGGTGCTGGGCCACGGGTTGCTGCTCCAGGGCCGGCCGGTGCTGGCGGGCACGGGCTTCCGGTGGCCGAAGCACCTTCCGCACCGTTACGACAATCCGCGGGCGATCGAGCAGACGGTGCTGTGCGTGGATCGTCCGGCCTTCATCCCCCATGACGAAGTGGAGGTGCCCGAGCCCCCCGGTGGGTTGGTGCCAGTGGAAGGCCGGGCGTACTACCCGGCGGCGGCGAGCACGCCGGAAGCGGAGGGCGAGCGGTGGTGAGCACCCGGCCGGTGGGGACGCGGAAGGTGCTGGTGACGGGCGGTGGCAGCGGCATGGGCCTCGCGGTGGCCGAGGCGCTGCTGCGGGCCGGAGGCCGGGTGGCGGTGACGGGGCGCCGGGCGGAGCGGTTGGAGGCAGTGGTCCGCGCCTGGCCCGGTCGGGCGGTGGCCCTGCCCTGCGATCTCGCCTCCCCCGCCGAACGCGCGGGCCTGCTGGGGCGGGCCCGTGACGCACTGGGCGGGCTGGATGGACTGGTGCACTCGGCGGGAGTCGTGGAGCACCAGATCCCCGGTCACATCTCCGAGGACGCCCTGCGGGCCCAACTGGAGATCAACCTGGTGGCCCCGCTGCGCCTGGGCGAGGAGGCGCTGTCGATCCTGGAGGACGGAGGCGGCATGGTGTTCATCGCCTCGACGCTGGCATTGAGGCCGCTGCCCACCAGCGCCGTCTACAGCGCGGCCAAGGCCGGGTTGCTGGCGGCGATGCGCTCACTGGCTCTCGCGGGCGCCGCGCGGCGCATCCGGGCCAACGCCGTCTGTCCGGGAGTGGTGGACACGGAGATGGTCAGGGCCCCGCGCCTGGCTCCTGGCGAGGCGCCTCCCGAGGGCGTGGAACTCGAGCGGAGGATCTCCGCCCAGTTGTCCACGTTGGGGGCGCTGCATCCGCTGGGGCGGCTCGGGAAACCCGAGGAGGTGGCCGAGGCGGTGGTGCACCTGCTGGCCGCACCATGGACCACCGGCAGCGAGCTGGTGATCGACGGAGGGATACTGCTGCGAGAGTGAGCTCAGTCGTTCTCGCCGCGGTAGATACAGCCCGAGGTGCAGGTCTCCCGCACCATCACCTGGGAGAGCTGCGGGAGCCGGGGCCTCACCCGCTGCCAGATCCACCGCGCCAGATTCTCGCTGGTGGGGTTGGAGAGCCCCTCGATCTCATTGAGGTAGTAGTGATCGAGCTGGGCGTGGATCGGCTTGAAGGCCTCGGTGAGGTCGGCGAAGTCCATCACCCAACCCGAGTCCGCGCCCACGGGTCCCTGAACATGCAGGGTCACGCGGTAGGAGTGGCCATGCAGCCGGGCGCACTTGTGCCCCGGGGGCACATTGGGGAGGCGATGGGCCGCCTCGAAGGTGAACTCCTTGAAGATCTCCACAACAGACTCCTGAGAGCCGCCGGGTGTCTACGCGGGCAGCTCGAAAGACATCACCGACTCCACGTGGTGCGTCTGGGGGAACATGTCCACCACCTGGAGCGCCAGCGGCTTGTAACCGGCCTCCACCAACCCCGCCGCGTCCCGGGCCAGGGAGCCCGGATCGCACGCCACGTACACCACCCGCCTCACCCCCAGGGCCTTGAGCCACCGGGCGAGCCCTGGCGCCCCCGTCCGGGGAGGATCCGCCAGCGCCAGGTCGAACCGCTTCCCCTCGCGGATGAGGCCCTCGCACACCTTCCGGGCATCCCCCTGGTGGAACCGCACATTGGCCACCCCACCCTCCCGCGCACTCCGCTGGGCCAACTCCACCGAGGCCGGAGAGGACTCCACCCCCAAGACCGATGCCGCGCTCGCCGCCAACGGGAACGTGAAGTTGCCGTTGCCCGAGTACAACTCCAATACCGCATCCGACTCGCGCGGGGCCAGCTCGTACACCGCCGAGGTCACCAGCCCCACGTTGGCTTCCGCGTGCGCCTGGGAGAAGGCGTCCGGGCGCAGGTACAGCGGCACCTCGGGCCGCAGCGGCGACACCGAGCGCAGCACCGGCTTGCCAACAATGCGCGGCGAGCCCTCCTTCGGCACCAGCACCGCCCCCTCCAGCCGCAGCGAGCGTACCGCCTTGTCGCATGCCTCCACGTGCCGGGGCGTCGCCTGCCCCTTCAGCAGCACCGCGAAGGCCGCCTTGCCGCCCTCGGCCAGCAGGTGCACCTCCTCCGCGTCCCGCGCCACCGGCTTGAGCAACGGCCCCAGCTTCCCGGGCAATGTGGCGAGCGCCGGCACCAACGCGCCGCACTCGTCCACCGGCACCCGGTCATGGCTCCGCCGCCCGAAGTAGGAAAGATCGTCCTTGAGGAAGTGCAGCACCGCGCGCCGCCGGTAGCCGAACTCCGTGGGCGCGATCAGCAGGGGCCGCACCGCGAAGCTGTCCCGCTTCAGCCGGCCCAGGTGCTCCAGGGCGGAGAGGACGATCTCCTGCTTCGCGGCACGCTGGGCGGCCTCGGACAACTCCAGCCAGTCGCACCCGCCACACCGCGCGCTCAGACCACACGGCGAGCGCCTCCGGTCCGGGCTGGGGGCCAGCACGTCGCCGATCAGGTGCCCGCGCACCACCTTGCCCTCGTGCTCCAGGCGGACGCGCACGCGCTCGCCGGGGAAGGTGCCGGGCACGAAGACGGTGCGGCCCTCGTACGAGCCCACGCCCTCTCCGAGCTGACCGAGCCGCTCGATCGTCAATTCAATGGGGATATCCGGCAGCAGCATGGACCTTATTCGACCTCCATACCGGCCGGGGTATTCCGCCGCGGCCCCGGGGGGAGGGACCGCGGCGGGAACGACACGAGACCCAAGGGCCTCAGATCTTCATCTCACGCACGTCCGGGGCGATCTTGAGCTTGGGCTCGGTAATCGCCTGGACCTGCTCCACCGTCACGCCGGGGGCCAACTCGCGCAGCACGAGACCCTGGGGGGTCACGTCGATGAGGGCGTACTCGGTGACGATGTGGTTGATGCACTTGAGGCCGGTGATGGGGAGGGAGCACTTCTTGAGGATCTTCGGCTTCCCCTCCTTGTTGACGTGCTCCATGGTCACGAAGACGCGCTTGGCGCCCACCGCGAGATCCATGGCGCCGCCCGGGCCCTTCACCATCTTGCCGGGGATCATCCAGTTGGCGAGGTCTCCCTCCTCGCTCACCTCCATGGCGCCGAGCACGGCCAGGTCCACATGGCCGCCGCGGATCATCCCGAAGGACAGCGCCGAGTCGAAGAAGGCGGCGCCCTTCACCACCGTCACCGTCTCCTTGCCGGCGTTGATGAGATCCGGATCCTCCTCGCCCTCCATGGGCCACGGTCCCATGCCGAGAATGCCGTTCTCGGACTGGAACATGATGTCGATGCCCTTCGGAATGTAGTTGGCAACCAGCGTGGGGATGCCGATTCCGAGGTTCACGTAATAGCCGTCGCGCAGCTCCTGGGCGATGCGCTGGGCAATCTGCTCACGGGTCAGGGGCATGGCGTCCTCTCAGGCCTTCTTCTGAACGGTGCGGCGCTCGATCCACTTCTCGAGATTCTTCGACTGGATGATCCGGTGCACGAAGATGCCGGGCAGGTGCACCTGATCCGGATCGATCTCACCGGCGGGCACGATGTGCTCGGCCTCGACGATGGTGACCCTTCCCGCCATGCACATCATCGGCGAGAAGTTGCGGGCCGTCTTGCGGAACACCAGGTTGCCCCAGGTGTCCGCCTTCCAGGCGCGCACGATGGTGAAGTCCGCCTTGAGCGGCGTCTCCAGCACGTGCAGCCGCCCGTCGATCATCCGCGTCTCCTTGCCCTTGGCGAGCTCGGTACCCGCGCCCGAAGGGGTGAAGAAGCCGCCGATGCCACAGCCACCGGCGCGGATGCGCTCGGCCAGCGTGCCCTGCGGGTTGAGCTCCACCTCGAGCTTCCCGGAGAGCATCTGCTGCTCGAAGACCTTGTTCTCGCCCACGTAGCTGGCGACGATCTTCTTCACCTGGTTGGCCTTGAGGAGAATTCCCAGACCCAGCTCGGTGGTGCCGCAGTTGTTGGAGATGATGGTGAGTCCCTGAGTCCCCTTGCGGTGCAGCGCCGCGATCAGGTTCTCGGGATTGCCGCACAGCCCGAAGCCGCCGCTCATCAGCGTGGCGCCATCCGGGATGTCGCGGACGGCCTCGTCCGCGCTCGCGATGATCTTGTTCATGAACCCCTCCTACGAGAACGGGGCGAGGGCCGATAGACCCTCACCCCGCCCCTCTCCCAGGGGGAGAGGGAGTGTTCGTCCCGTGTTGGACTAGCGCTCCACCATGAGCGCGATGCCCTCGCCGCCGCCGATGCACAGCGACGCCACGCCACGCTTCTTGTTCGTGTCCTGCAGCGTGTGCACCAGCGTCACCAACAGGCGCGCGCCCGAGGCGCCGATCGGGTGACCGAGCACCACCGCGCCACCGCGCACGTTCACCTTCGAGGCCTCCAGGCCGAGCAGCTTGTTGTTGGCCAGGGCCACCACGGCGA
This sequence comes from Archangium sp., assembly GCF_057119385.1. Lineage (NCBI taxonomy): Bacteria > Pseudomonadati > Myxococcota > Myxococcia > Myxococcales > Archangiaceae > Archangium > Archangium sp. The sequence continues at coordinate 123,247 of NZ_DBNGVP010000093.1, forward strand.
AGGCCTCGTTGATCTCCCAGAGGTCCACGTCGGTGGTCTTGTGACCGGTCTTCTTCAGCAGGTTGTTGATGGAGTCCGCCGGAGCGATGGTGAACTCCACCGGCTTGCGGGCGGCCCCGGCGTAGCCGGCGATCCGGCCCAGCACGGTACGGCCCTCGGCCTTGGCGCGCTCGGCGCTCATCAGCACCAGCGCCGCGGCGCCGTCGTTGATGGAGGAGGCGTTGGCCGCCGTCACCGTGCCGTCCTTCTTGAAGACGGGCTTGAGCGTGGGGATCTTGTCCGGCTTGGCGTTCTTGGGGCCCTCGTCCTCGCTCACCACCACGTCACCGCCCTTGCCGCCGGGCACGGTGACCGGGACGATCTCCCGGGTGAACAGGCCGGCCTTCTGGGCCTCGATGGCGCGCCTGGTGGACTCGAGCGCGTACTCGTCCTGGTTGGCGCGGCTGATGCCCTGGGTGACGGCGCACTCCTCGGCGCAGCTGCCCATGTGGACGTTGCCGTAGGGATCCCACAGGCCGTCGAGGATCATCGCGTCCTTGAACTCCACGTTGCCCATGCGGGCGCCGCCACGCATGGTGTGGCTCACGTAGGGCGCGTTGCTCATGGACTCCATGCCGCCGACCACCACCACCTCGGCGTCACCCAGTGCAATGGCCTGGGCGCCGGCGATGACCGCCTTCAGGCCCGAGCCGCACACCTTGTTGAGGGTGACGGCGGGAACGGTGTCGGGGATGCCGGCGTAGATGGCAGCCTGACGCGCCGGGGCCTGGCCCACGCCCGCCTGCAGCACGCAGCCCATGATCGTCTCGTTGACCTGGGCCGGGGAAACGCCCGAGCGCTCCAGCGCCGCCTGGATGGCGATGGCGCCGAGCTGCGGGGCCGTCAGCTTGGACAGGGCTCCCTGGAAGGCCCCGATGGGGGTACGCGCCGCGCCGACGATCACCACTTCACGAGCCATGAACTGCCTCCTTGGGATGCGGGAGATGACTTCAAATAACGCTCGGGAGGGCCCTTATCACTGCCGCTTGTAGGAGGGTCAAGCCTCCTTGCCCGCCCGGAGTCCGGAGCGTCCACTGTCCCGAGAGATGGGCTTCTGGCTCCGAGGAATACTCGGAATCTACGCTTGATGCAGCACGTCATGCAAAGCAGCAGCCAGATTGGCTCGACCGGCGGGCGTGTCCTGCCAGGCCAACAGGGTGTCCACGGCCATCCCCATGGCTTCGAGGCCCTATTCCGTGGCTTCGCCCCAGCGCTGGCGGGCCAGTTCCAGCGTCCGGGCGTTCTCGGACACCTGGCGCAGGAAGCGCTCTCGGGCCTTGGGCTCGGGGAAGTCACCGGCGCGGGCCCTCACGCACTTCACGGCCTTGCTCAGGGCCGTGTCTCCCGCACTCGCATCCCCCTGCGCGAAGCAGGCTTCCGCCAACGCCAGGTACATGCCCACCGCGTAGACGCCCTCGCTGCACATCCGCTCCAACGCCCCCACGCCCAGTTCCGCCTCCTGCCGGGCTTCCTCCATGCGCTCCTGGACGAGCAGGATGGAACTGAGGACGGTGCGCGCGAACACCAGGTAGGCCGGGAACGGCCTCAGCAGCTCACACGCCTTGAGCGCATGAGACTCGGCTTCGCTCAGCGCGCCACCCGCCGCGGTCATCCGCGCCAGCAGGGCATGGGTCATTCCCGCGAGGAAGGGAAGGACGAGCTCCCGCCCCAACAACTCGAGCGCCCAGGCGTGCGCCTCCCGCCGCTCCTCCAACTCGGGGCTTTCGGACAGCACCAAGCCCAGGATGAACAAGGAACCCTCCAGCAGGAAATGGTGTTCCGTCAGTCTGGCGAAGGCCAGCGTCTCTCGAAGCAGCTCCACGGCCCCCTGCGGATTTCCCGCTGCTATCAGGCTCAACCCCAAGGGGAACCGGATGAAATTCGTGTTCCGCTCCGAGCCCACCGAGTCAAAATCCCGCCGACCCTGCTCGAGCACCGTGAAGCTCCGCCATGGGCTGGCGTCGAAGGAGTGGAGGAAGTAGCCCTGCGACATGCGCGCAAATCCCCGGGCCATGGGGGAGTGGGTCATCGCGTCGGCGCCCACCTCCATGAGCCGCCCGAGCAGGGCTTGCGCCTGCTGCCGCTCGCCGGACCAGATGTGCGTGGCCCCGATGAAGGAGACGGCCTCCAAATAAGCCTCGACCGCCTCGGGCTCCGGCGTGGTGCGCACCAGCAACCCGCACAGTTCCGCCATCTGCTCCGGATGGGCAGCACTGGCGCCGCCAATGAGCAGGTTGCCAATCAACCGGCACCACAACGGACTGCCGGCCTTCAGTCCGGCCAACGCTGGGATGCTCAGTTCCACGGCCCTGGACATCTGCGCCATCCAGAAGAGCACCATGGCCTGGAGCGCCCGCAGATGGGTGAGGTCCTCGCTGCCCACATCACAGGCCAGGGCCGTCTCCACGCACCGCAGCGTCCCATGCAAGTCATTGCGCTCGAAGAGCCGCTCGGCGGCCCGGGTGTAGAAGTGAACGGCACGCTCGGGCTGCTGCCCCCGCTGAGCATGCGTGGCGAGCACCAGTGAATCGGGCTCGCCCATCCGCTCCAACCACACCCCTGCGAGCTGGTGGCCCAGGGGCTTCTGGCTGTCGGGCACCAGGCCATAGGCCGCATCCCCCACCAGCGCGTGGCGGAACCGGTACTCGGCCGCATTGGGAAGGCGGCTGTCGGGCCATGGCTCGATGACCTCCTGCTCCACCAGCAGCCGCAGATGCTGCTCCAACTGCGTCCGCTCGCCGTGGCGGCCCAACAGCTCCCCCACGCCCTCCAGCCAGAAGGAGCGGCCGAAGATGCTCGCGGCCAGCAGGACCTGACGTAACCCCGGCTCCATCCGCAGCAGGCGCGCCTGCAGCACCGCCAGCACCGTCTCCGGTGCCTCCTTCCCGCGCCCTTCCGCCGCCATGCGGATGAGTTCCTCCAGGAAGAGGGCATTGCCATCGGATTGCTCCACCACCTGCTGCACCACGGACTCCGGCACCTGCGGCCCCAACACCTCGCGCACCAGCCGGACACTGGCCTTGCGGCTCAAGCCCTGGAGCGGCAGTTCCTGCAGGCGCCTGGCCCACATTCCCGGGAAGAGTTCCTTCACCTCGGGCCGTGCCAGCGCCAGAACCAGCAAGGGCTGCCCGGCCAGTTCCCGCAGCAGCCCATCCACCAGCGTCACCGTCAGCGCATCGCTCCAGTGCAGGTCCTCCAGCACCAGCAGCACCGGTTGCCGCTCACACTCCGCCTTCAAGAAGACCACCAGGGCCCGGCCCACCTGCGCACTCATCAACCACGGGTCGCTCCGCGCCGCACGCAGGCGGGGACTGTCTTCCTCGGGAAAGGGAATGGCACACAGCTCGCCCAGGAACTCCACCGCCTCCTGGACCCTGGCCTCCGACAGGTGTAAGGCCACCCGCTGGTACAACCGCGTCCGCCGCGCCTCCAGGCTCTCGCCCTCTCCTACTGCGCACAGCCTCCGCAGCGCCTGACCCAGCAGGCCGTACGCGGCGCCCGTGCTCATCGGGTCTCCGCGCCCCAGCAACACCAGAGGCGGCTGCTCCCGGCCCTCCAGGCGGCGCACGAATTCGTGGCGCAGCCGGGACTTGCCCGTGCCGGGAGAGGCCGTCACCAGCAGGGCCCGCGCGGCGGACTCCTCCACACACGCGGTGAAGGTGAAGTCGAGCAGCGCCAGTTCCTGCTCCCGGCCCACACACTGAGTGGGCTTGCCCAGCAACGGACGGGAGGCGTCGGCGTCGAGCCGCTCGCCCTGCAGGACGAAGGCGCCTGAATCGGCTCGGGAGAGTTGGAAGCCCGACCCGAGCAACCCGGCCGTGACATCGTCCATCACCACGCTGGCCGAGGGTGTGCTCCCCATCAGGTGCAGCAGCCGCCCCGCTCGGTCCATGGCCTCGCCCACTGGCAGCCGCTCGTTGAGGACGCCCAGGCCCGTGGCCAGCACCACCGCGGCCTCCGGCCAGCGCTCCTTGAACGTGAGGGCGCAGCGCGCCGCCAGCACCGCCTGGTCCGTGGCTGTGCCACGCTCGGGCACCAACGTGGCCACCAGCGAGCCGTCCGCCAGTAGCTCCACCCGGGCACCCAGTAGCGGCGCCAGGTACGTGCGCAACGAGTCACGCAGCACCACGCCCTGGTTCCAATCCGCCGTCTCCTCCTGGGACCCGGCCGCGAGAGACACCAGCAGGACGCTGACGAGCGTCTGCTCGGCCTCCGTCCCGCTGTCGAGACGCAGCTCCGGCCCGGCCTGCGACAGCAGCAGTTCGGGGACGGACTCCATTGCCACGAGTGCCTCCACCAGTCTGGCTGCGTCCGGCAGCCTGCGCCGCGCGTCCTTGGCCAGCATCCGGTCCACCAGCACCTGCAGGCCAGCCGGCAGCCCCGGGCGCAGCACCTCCAGGCGCGTGGGCTCGGCGTGCAGAATCTTCGCCAGCGTGGCCGCGAAGTGGGGCGCCGCGAAGGGCGGCTTGCCCGTGAGGCACTCGTACAGCACGCACCCCAGCGAGAAGATGTCGGCGGCGGGAGGAATCTCTGGCGCACTGGAGGCCTGCTCCGGCGCCATGTACCCCGGCGTGCCCACCACCATGCCCGTCCCCGTCACCGCAACCAGCGTGGGATGCGCATGGCGTGCCAGACCGAAGTCCAGCAGCACCACCTCCTCCGGCCGACCCCCTCTCAGCAAGAGGTTGGAGGGTTTGAGGTCCCGGTGGATGATGTCCTGTTGGTGGGCTACCGCGAGCGCCTCGGCTGCCCGGTGCAGCAGTGTCAGCGTCTCTGGCAGCGACAGCGGTTGGCGGGCCAGTCGCCGTGACAGGTTCTCTCCCTCCAGCCACTCCATGGCCAGGTAGGGCTGGTGCGCCTCGGTGGAGCCATGCGCCACGTAGGCAACGATGCCGGGGTGGCGCAACTCGGCCAGCAGCACGGCCTCGCGTTTGAAGCGGTAGGCCACCTCTGGAGAGGTGACGCCATGCAGCAGTTTGAGGGCCACGGTGCCACCCGTGGTGGCGTCCGTGGCGCGATAGACGCTGCCCATCCCTCCGCGGCCCGCCAGTGCCTCAAGGATGAAGCGGCTGGCGATGACCGTCCCCTTGGGCAGGATTCCAGGGGGTTGGGCGGGTACGGGGGGGGGTCTTGTCGTGGTCCATGGATGTCCGGCTGTACTCCTCTGGCCACCATAGCCGAGCCTCTTCCCTGTGCCCAAATCACCCCCAGGTCATCTTCGGGGGCAGCAGTCTCTCTGCCCATGCCGGGCGCAATCGGCATAGGGGGGTAGAGAGGGTAACTCCCTACTCCCCCTGCCACACCACCGGACAGGCGGATCCGCATCCGGCGGTTCGGTTGGTTGAGGTTATCTCTCCCGACGTCCGTTTTCGTTCGCCG
>NZ_DBNGVP010000094.1:0-30604 GCF_057119385.1 Archangium sp.
CGCCAACAAGGTGCGCATCCCCTGGATGAACGACCGCCTCGTCCTCTACTCGCTCGACGCCCCGCTCCCAGAGAGCCCGGAACCGTCAAGTGCTCCCTCGACGGCCCCATCGGACGTTCGGTGCTAGGGTGAAGAAGCTCCCCGGCTGGAGCCGTTCGCAGTCACTCTCTCCCTGACCCAACTTGCGCGAGGCTTGGAGTTCCTCCAGCCGGATCTTCGCCAGGGTGGTCCCCTTGGCCGAGGAACCCCGGCCCGGGTCCTGGTACTCGCCCGGGTAGTCGTACACCTCGAGTTCCTTGTCCTGCCCGGCCTGGTGGTTTCCATCCATGGGCAGGTTGGGCTTCTTGAAATTGAAGTCGCGCAGGCTCACCTGTCCAGGTTGGATCTCCTCGGCGAAACGGAAGCGCAGCACGTGCTCGGCCTGCGGCACCATTCCAGCGGACTGACGGAAGGAGAGCTGCTCGCTGCCCGAGATGGGCTGGCAGGCACCGGGGCTGTCTCCCATGACGAGCACGTGCTTGTCCTCGTGGTGCTCGAAGAAGTGGAAGATGCCATCTTCCTCCATGAGCCGGCAGAGAAAGGCCCAGTCGGACTCGCGGTACTGGACGCAGTAGTTGCGTGGCTCGTAGGTGTTGCTCAGGCGCAGCTCATAGTGCTGGCTGGAGATGCCCGTTCCCTCCAGCACTTTCTTGAGGATGTCCGGTGTGGTGAGCTCCTGGAAGGTACGGCTGCCCTGGCGGTGCTTGAGGCGCCACACCTGTGGCACCACGGTGGCCTGATAGAGGGTGTAGCGTGGCAGCCCGCCCACCTGCTCGAAGCGCGAGATGATGCCGTGGACATGGCGGGGGCCTTGCTCTCCTTCGATTTTGAGCAGGGCCGGCTTGCCCACGATGTCCGCGAAGACCAGGGCTGGATCCTCGCACGCCAAATCGAGTTGAAACTCGTAGAGGCTGGAGACTCCCTCGTGGCCGGCGAACCGCACGACATTGAGTGGGGCGGGACAGCCGGAGACCTTGAAGCTGAAGAGCGATATGCTGCCAGCGAGGGTATTTCGTGCGACCATGTTTTGGTCCTCCAGTCCCAGAACTGTTCGGCACTACCGAGCAGTCATGTGGCTGGGACCCACCCTACAGCATGGCCACATTCCTCAGCGTGAGAGATGAGGGGAGAACCCGTGTTGTTCCGAGGTGTGGTGATGTGACGCAGACGCGGAGCCGCCAGCGGGTGCCGCAGGGCCTCAGTTGTAGATGTTCTGGTCGCCGCTGGAGCCGCCGCCGCGCTGACCCGCCCGGTACTCGTTGCCGGGCGTGTGGATGAGGACGACCTCCACCACCTTGTTCTTGCGCGTCTCGTTGCTCTCGGAGAGCACCTGGCCGCGCCAGTGGTTCGGGTCCTCGTCGGCCTTCTTCTCCAGGTTCTCCACCATCTTCGGGGGCGCGATGGCGAGCCGGGGAATCAGACACTCCGCGCGGAGCACCACCTGGAGATCATTGTCCCGGGTGGGGTTGGGCTCGTTGGGCGGGAACTCGTCGATGTTGTCGGAGAGGGTGACCCGGAAGTCGGGCGGGCGGTCGGGCATGCGGACCGTCTGTCCGTCGATGCGGCCGTAGGAGCCCTCGCCCCACTCGTCGGCGAGGTCCTCCAGCTTGGACTCCGGGTTGTTGAAGCGGGCCCCGGCCGTCGCCGACAGCATCTGGTTCCACCGGGGGTAGTTCTCTCCGTAGAACTTGCGGCCCCACTGCGCGGCGGACTCGGAGCAGGTCTGCGCGTCGATGTCGCGCACGGAGCGGCTGCCGCGCTCCTGCTCCGCTCCCGTGTACGCCAGGGCGCCGAGGATGATCAGGGCGATCAGCAGCGTCACGCCCAGGGCCGTCAGCAGGGTGGAACCACGACGAGGGGCTCGGGACTTCATGTCTCGCTCTCCAGCCATCAGATACGGGGTGCGGCGACGTTCTTGAGCAGGACCACGGTGCTGAGCACCCGGCGGCGGTGCCCGCTGGCCTCGGGCCGGGGGGCTCCTCCGAGGTCGATTCCCCGCTCGAACGGGGTGTCCTCCTTCGCGACGAACTCCCCGTCGTTGGTGACGAGGGCATTGCTCGTGCGCGCCGAGATGGAGAGCCGGGCGAAGGTGAGCCCCGGGTCCATCAGGGCCTCCGTGGGCCCCTGGTCGGTGAAGCCGTCATCCGCCACGCCGTCGTCGTTGCGGTCGTAGCCCCACTGCACCTGGAAGTCCTCGATGTCCCTGGCCAGCACCGTCCGCTCGGGCGGCTGGACGGGCCCGAGCGTCCGGGGATTCAAGGTCTCCATCACCAGGTCGGCCCGCGCCGGGGTCTTGCCCACCGCGTCCACGTACATCACGCGCACGCGCACGACGCGGACCGGGAACACGGTGGCTCCGGGCTGGATGGGGACCAGCGGATCCTGCAGTTGCACGGGGTTGACGGCGCCGGGCGTCTCCAGCTGGACGACGTTCCTCGCCAGGTCCCCGTCCATGACGAGGTTCCTCCGCTCGATGGGCACCAGCATGGCGCGCTGGAAGTTGGTGATCAGCGCGCTCTCCCCCGGATGGAAGATGTCGGGCTGGACACCGGGCGTCGTCGGCAGCCGCCCATCCGGCGCCACGCTCACCTTGTCGTCGGCGAGCGCCCGGACCAGCACGGTGCGCCGATCCGCGCCGTAGCGCACCAGCGTCAGCGTGTCGGGCATCTGCGGCATGTCCCCGTCGTGCAGGGCCGCCGCGCCGTTGGTGAAGAGCATGGCGGGGCGCTGCTGCCGCGAGCCATCCGGGCCCGTGAAGCTGTAGACGGGACCGCCGGCGCCCGCGGCGGCCAGGGCCTGGGACACCTGGCGCAGGGCCGTGCGGGCCTCCTCGTTGGCGTCCGACAGCAGCTGCTGGTTGCGCCGCATGCGTCCGGCCGCCAGCAACACCACCACGGCCGCGCCCAGCATCAGGATGCCGAGCGCCGCGCTCAGCAACAGCTCCACCAGGGTGAGCCCTCGCGCGGAGCGCCGCTTCCGGGCGAGCACTAGCGGGTCAGCACTGCGCTGGTGACGACGCATTGGGTATCGCCCTCTCTGAAGTTGCCGCACGTGCCGTCCGAGGCGTGGCTGACCGCGACGAAGACCCGCCAGAGGTCTCCCTGGGAGCTCCCATCGACGACCCGCTCGAAGCGCACGTAGCGCCGGTACTGGCAGGTGGGGTGGAAGCCTTCCTCCGGCTGCCCGGTGTTCCTGCACGGACGGCCGTAGATGTCCACCCAGCCCACCAGCTCCGGTTGGGTCCCGTTGCACAGCTCCGCGAGCTTCGCGGGGAGCGCGGAGCCGAACGCCTCCTGGCAGTCCAGCGGCGTCCCATCGTGGACGAAGCTGGCGCCGTTGGCGTCCGTGCGCAGCTTCGGCTTGAAGTCACCGAGCACCAGCGCGTCCACCCGCTGCTGCGCCAACCGCATGGCCATGTGGTGACGGTAGGAGCGGCTGGAGGCGCGGGCGGCGAGGGTGTTGGCCGATACGAGCGCCAACATCGCCACCGCCACCAGCGCCATGCCGATCATCACCTCGACCAGCGTCATCCCTCGAGGGTGTCTCTGCCCGCGCATGCTCCACCTACTCCGCGAGTGCACGGCCCAGGTCCAGCCAGGAGCCGATCCGCGCCGGGGTCCGCTTCCCGCCCAGGCCCGAGCCCGGCACGTTGCCCAGGGGCTTCTTGTCCCCGGTGCTCTGCAGGCCCACCATGCTCTGGGTGATGATGGTGCCGTCGGGCAGCACCAGACTGCCCGCCGCCGTCTTGCCGCTCTGGCCGTCGTACTTCACCGGATCCGCCTTGCTCAGGTCGCGCACGAGCGTGCGGCCCTGCATGTCCGACTTGAAGGGGTTGTTCTCCGTGGTGCCGTAGGCCGTGGTGAGCACGATCTGGCTGCCCACCAGCTTCGGCGAGCCCACGGCCCGCTCCTTCTCCTCGAGCTCGAAGAAGACGGCCGACCCCTGCTTCGCGTTGCCCCAGCGGGTCATCGTGGACGCCTGCGTGGACGGGACGGGGTTCACCTTGTCGTAGGTGAGCTGGTGGCGGATGCGCGTGTCCTCCGGGCTGGAGGCCACCACGTACACCCGGCCCTTGATGTTGGGGTTCGTCGTGAGCACCCAGTCCGGGCCCGCCGTGCCGAAGACGAGCGCCAGCTTGCCCGCCGCCGCCTGGCCCACCGGCATGCGCGAGAAGAGGCTGTCGGTGCCCAGCTCATACGGCAGCCGCATGATGGCGGGCACCGTGCTGATGGGGTGCTGGGGATTGTCGGTGGAGAACAGCGGGTAGCTGCCGGTGCCCGAGGACGCGTGGCTGAAGGCATTCATGTTGGCGCCGGTGTGGATGTCCAGCTCCCAGAGCCGGCCCTCCATGTCTCCCACGTACACGCGATCCATGGAGCCGTCGTTGTCCACGTCCAGCGTGGAGGTGCCGCCCGGCACGGAGTTGGACGTGCCGGCGCCGTAGGGCCGCTCCCACTGCCAGAGCTTCTCGCCCGTGCCCGAGTCCAGGGCGAACACCTGCAGCTGCTGCGCCCCCGTCGTCGCGCCGTTGGTGGCCACGATCAGCTGGAAGGTGGGCACGTTGCCCCGGCGCACCGGCACCAGGTTCATCGCCAGCGCGTCGCCGAAGTCCTGGTAGTTGTAGGGGCCCGACGTGCGCGCGGCCGCCAGGTCGGCGTAGTCGGGAGCGGGGTCGCCCTGACGGTCCGACCACCGGAAGGCCGTGTTCTTCGCGTCGTCCGGATCATCGGTGTGGTCCTGGTCCGCCGTCACATCCCACAGCACGGTGGGGTTGCGGGGATCCGTCACGTCCAGCGCGAACATCTCTCCGCCCAGACGGCCCGAGCCGGAGACGAGCACCGTGCGCCAGCGGTAGATGCCGGTGTTGCGCTCGTCCGGATCCAGCACGCCGTTGCGGTTGGAGTCCTCGTAGTCCACGTACACGTCGGAGACCACGGGCGAGATGTCCACCCGGGCGTCGTTGGTGCGCAGGCGCGGCAGCTGGCCCTTGGGGATGAAGGACCACAGCTCGGTGCCCGCGGCGGGCGCCGTCTGGCCGGGGATGGAGCCGCGCAGGTAGATGGCGTGCAGCTGGCCATCCAGCCCGCCGATGTAGGCCATGTCCGGGCGCTGGATTTCGATGTAGTCGCTGCGGCCCACCACCGCCGCGCTCGCGTGGTCCAGGCCGCCGAGCGTCGAGCGGACCTCGCCGAACTGGCGGTTGTCACACTTGGACTCGGTGGGCGTCATGTCGTCGTACGGGGTGCTGTCCGTGATGTCGTGCGCCACGCAGAAGCCGCGCACCCGCTGCACGAAGTGCTGGCTGGTGTGGGTGTAGTCGTTGAGCAGCGCCGCCAGCACCGTGTCCACGATGCCGTCCCCATCCGGATCCAACACGCTCAGGCCCGCGGCGTTGCGGTCCAGCGCGATGGCCTCCTGGAGATCGCACACGTTGCGCAGCTTCCCCGTCTTCGGATCATCCTGGCAGCCCGGCCTGAGCTCGCTCAGCTGGAAGTCCACCTTCTCGAGCCCGTCCTGGTTCGTTCCCAGCACGGTGAACATCTTGCGCTCGCCCGGCTTGGGCATGCGCGCGGAGGCCTCCCACTCGGCGTCGGCGGCGAAGCTCTGGCGAGCCGCGCCGATGTCGCTGGCCAGGATGGAGCGGAAGCGGCCCTCGACATAGGGGAAGATCCAGTCCGCGGCCTTGGCGCCCATCTGGAAGTTGATGCGCTCGGGGAAGTGGGCCGGGGGCGGGGTGTCCAGGAAGGTGCCCGACAGCACGCGCACCTTGTCCAGCGTCCCATCCGCCTTGTAGGTCAGGTCCGCCACGGGCTCGGCGCGGCTGGTCTCCAGCGAGCTGGGCTTGTAGGCGAGGTTGAGCAGCGTGTTGAGCACGATGCGGTTGCCCGCGGCCGACGACGCGAAGCTGTGGCCGGCCAGGTAGAGCACGTTGCCCTTCTGGCGGTTGTTGTCCTTCGGGCGGGAGATGTAGATGTCCCAGCCATCCTTGCCGCTGGTGGCGGAGGACTTCGTGGTGATCATCCGCAGGGTGCCGGCGCCGTAGTCCTTGTTCCTGCGCGGCTTGAAGCCCTCGACGCGGCCGAACGTCATGGAGAAGGGGTAGTCACCCTTCTGGCTGAAGAGATCCCCGTGGTTGTTGAAGATGTAGCAGTCACCGCTGGCACCGGGATCCGAGCAGTCCTGTCCGTTCGGCGCGAAGCCATACTTGCCCACCAGTTGCTCGGTGGTCAGGGTCCGCAGGCCGGGCCCCGGGGCGGCCGGCGTGGGGTCCAATGCCGTCTTGGACATGAACTGGGTGGGCTCATTGCCGGTATACAGCTCCCGCGTGCTGTCGTCCGGCTTGTAGCTGTCCTCGTACGTCTCGATCGAGGCGCACTCGTTGAAGATGCTGTTCCCGATGTCCACGAAGTGGGCGATGTTGCTCAGCGCGGACTTGAGGTTCTCCCCCTGGGTGCCTTCCCAGTGCGGCGCCCACAGCACCTTGTAGTACGTCTTGTTGGGCGTGCCCGGGTTCGGCGCGTAGTTGAGCTTGCCCCGGGGATGGGTGTCGTTGGAGACCAGATCCGTGTCCTGGTTGAGGACGTCGAAGATCTTCCCGTGGTTGTCGAAGGTGCCCTCGGCGCCCGGGAAGTTCAGACCGGCGTTGAAGAGGTACTGGCGCAGGATGCCCACCGACCCGGCGCTGGTGGTGTTACGTCCCTCGACGAGCGCGATGGGCGGGGGCACCTCGTTCATGATGCGCGCGATGGGCGCCACGAAGGCGTTGTTGGCCTTGTGCACCCGGACGTTGAACGCCGTGCCCGGGTCGCAGTTGACGGCGCCTTCCGGTCCCCGGAACTTCTCGAAGTCCTCGTCCTCCTTCAGCAGCTTGATGGCCCGCGCCGCCTCGGAGGCCTCGATGATGAAGGGCCCGCCCATGTAGCGCAGCCGCTTCACCGTGCCCTTCACCCGGAAGGCCGCCTCGCCCGTGCCGTTCGGGTTGCCACGGGTGTCGAAGGTGTCGAACTCGGTGATGAACGCGCCCGAGGCGTTGTTCAGCAGCGACACCGGCCAGCCGCTCTCCTTGGCCACCTCCATGTCACAGCCGTCGATGTAGACCGCCGTGTCCACGCTGTTCTTGCACCGGTGGTGGCTCGTCTTCGTGGGCTGCACCGCCCAGTAGACCGTCACCCCCTTCTGCAGGAACCGGTAGATGAGTCCGTAGGCGGACACCGCTCCGCACTGGGTTTGATAGGCCCGCTGCATCGGAATGATGAGCGAGCCCTGCTCGAAGCGGACATCCGTCGCGCCCGCGGCGAAGGGCAACGTCATGAGGCACAGGACGGCCAGGGGGCGAATGCGAAGCGCTTTCATCCGTGTCTGTCCTCCAGGAGGGGGCCGGCGGGGGGACGCCGGTCGACATTCGGGGGTAGGCGCGGAACCCACGGGGGTGGCTCTGCGCTTATCTGCGGCAGGGTAGCATAACGGAGGATAGACAGACAAAGGACTACAGCTGAGAGATTCGAGCGAATCACTCTGTAAGCGATTTCCTGTATGTCTCTTGGATTCCAAGAAATGACGAAGCCCCCTCCCGCCGTGTGGCAGGAGAGGGCTGCGAGTGAAAAGCGGGCCCGGGACTAGCGGATCTCGAGCTTGCCGATGGCGAAGTCAGCGTTGGAGAAGACCTCGTCACCGGCGCGGTTGCGGGCGGCGGCGCGGAAGCGGGTGTCCAGGCTGGTGCCGTTGAAGACGGTGCCCACGGGAGCGGTGGCCGGCAGCTTCAGGCGCACCGAGTAGAAGACGCGGCCGGGCAGCAGGGCCACGTCGCCCGTGAACTTGCCCGCGCCGTCGTACTTCTGGCTGACGCCCGTGTAGAGGACGCCGGCCGTGGGGCCCGTGGTGGGCAGCGTCGCGGCCACCGCCTTGGGGGCCGAGCCCAGGTTGAACACGTTGCCCTCCACCAGCAGGGAGGAGTCGGGCTCCACGCGGGTGGTGTCCAGCGGCAGGTTCATGCCGGCCGAGTAGACGCCGCCGCGCGCGGTGGCCGTGGAGGAGCCGGTGATGACCAGGCCGGCGTTGGCCACCAGATCCAACTGCACCACCTTGGCCGAGGAGGCCGCCGCGTTCACCACGAAGCGCACCTTGCCCATGCCGGGAGTGGGGTCCGTGTAGACGAGGCCGTGCACGGCGGTGGTGCCCGCGCCGGAGAGCGGGGAGGCGCCCACCAGGGAGGCCTTGAGCTGCTGCGCGCCCAGGGTGTTGAAGGTGGCGGTCACCACGGAGGTGCCGCTCTCGGAGCCGGAGAGGGTGAGCGGGCCCGGCAGGATGGCGGCCGCGTCGGTGCTGGTGAAGGTGAGGCTGCCCGCGTAGGAGATGGGGTTGCCGTAGGTGTCCTTCACGCTCACCACCGCGTCCACCGGGTAGCCGGCGTTGGTGTCGGTGGGCAGCGCCACGTGGAGGGTGGGCGCGGCCGGGTTGATGGTGATGGACGCCGTGCACGACCAGCCGCCCGCCGAATCCGTGGCGGTGATCGTCTGGCCGCCAGCGCTCACCAGCCGGGAGGCGAAGACGCGCGAGCCCTGGTCCCCGCCCGGCGAGTAGGCCGCCGGAGCCGGCAGGGCCGCCTGCGGGTGGGCGTCCGTCGCGGTGACGGTCATCGTGCCGGTGTAGGGGGTGGCGATGTTGCCGAACGTGTCGCGCGCCGTCACGCGCACCGGGAGCAGGCTGCCCGCGATGGCCGTGGCCGGCACGTCGGAGATGTCACACGCCGTGGCGGCCGCCGCGGAGACGGCGAACGCACCGGAGGCCGTCAGCTCGGCCCGGGCGCTGTCCACCACGGTGATGCGCTGCAGGCCCGAGGTCTGCAGCGAGGCGAAGAAGGTCCGGGTGCCGCCATCCGTGTCGGTGAACGTGTAGCGGGAGGGGAGCGCCGCGCGGGCGTCCGTCGAGCTGAAGTTCACGGTGCCGCGGTAGCCCGTGAGGGGGTTGCCGTACGTGTCCGTCACCGTGACGGTGAAGGAGGAGGCGGCGCCCGCGGTGGTGGGGCCGGTGCCGGACAGGACGATGCGAGCGGCCACCTGGGTGGACGTCACCTTCGCGCTGCCCGAGGTGGCCGTCAGGGTGCCACCCACCTCCGTCGCCGTCACCGTCTGGTCGCCCTGGGTGCGGAACGCCACCGAGACGAGCGCCACGCCCTGCGAGAAGGACACGTCGGCCGGCGGCTCCATGGCCGTGTCCGACGAGGTGATGTGCGCCTTGCCCGCGTACGTGGTGGCGCGGTTGCCCTTGGCATCGAGCGCGGTGACGGTGAGCGCGAGCGGCTCGCCCACGCGCGCCGCGGCGGGCATGCCGGAGAGCTCGTACGCCACGGCCCTGCTCGGACGCACGCGGATCTCACTGGAGACCTTCACGGTGTCGTTGCGGGTGTCCTGCACGGTGATGGTCTGCACGCCCGCCTTGAAGAGGGTGAGGCGGAGGGTGGCGGTGCCATCGTGCGTGTCCACCGTCACGTCCGGGACGGCCGGCGCGCTCTCGTCGCTGTGCTGGACGTGGAGCTGGGTGGCGTAGTCGCGCGAGAGGTTGCCGAAGGCGTCCACGAAGGACACCTGGAAGGACACCTCGGCGCCCGACTCGGTCTCCGGGGCCAGGCCGGACAGGTTCATCCGCGCGGCCGGACCGGCGTTGACGGTGAAGGGCGAGCTGGTGGTGCTGAAGGAGCCCGCCATGCCACCGCCCACGGTGCCGCTGGCGATGAGCTGGCGCGAGCCCGCCGTGCGGAACGTCACTGGCACCGACTTCACGCCCTTGTCCGCGGCGGTGAAGGTGAAGTCGGCCGGGAGTTCCGCCGCTCCGTCGTTGCTCACCAGGTGCACCGTGCCCGTGTACGAGGGCACCGTGGCGCCGGACGGGTCCACCACCGTGACGATGACCTGGGTAGGCGTGCCCGCGGTGAAGGTCTCCGCCGCGTTGAGCTTGAAGCCCGAGGCCGGCGTGGGGCCCACCGTGACGGTGAGCGTCTGGAGGGTGCTGCCCGAGCGGTTGCTCGCCGTCAGGGTGTAGGTGGTCGTCTCCGCGGGCGACACCTCCACCTCGCTCTTGCCGGTGACGTCACCGGCACCGGGCTCGAGGGTGAGTTTGTCCTCGCCCTCGGCGGCGAAGACGATCTTGGCGGAGGCGCCCTTGGCGATGGTGCCCGGCGCCACCGTGAAGATGGAGACGGTGGGCGCCTGGCCGCAGGCGGCCAGCAGGACGGTGCACAGCAGGAGGAGGTTCCGGGTCATGGGACGGAACGCGGTCGTCATGGAAGGGGTGTGGACTCGAGTCATGGCGTGCTCCCGAACTTGCCGAGGAGCGCGCTCAGATCGGCTTCTTCGATGGTGGTGGGGCTGCTGGTGAGGTCCAGCGTGTTGTCGTAGCGCAGGTGGGTGGGGGTGGCCGGGGTGGTGCCGAGGCGGCCGGCCATGGCGGCCAGGTCGAAGTAGTCGACGACGCCGTTGCCGTCCCAGTCGCCGTTGCCCGGGGTGGCGTTCGCCTCGCTCTTCGGGTGGACCTCCCAGATGCCGCGGCCGTAGGTGGCCACGCGCAGCAGGCTGCCGTTGGAGGCGATGGTCAGATCATAGGTGCGCACCATGGGCAGGTTCTTGCCGTAGCGGGCCCAGGTGGCGCCGCCATCGGTGGAGCGGTAGAGCCCCAGCTCGGTGCCCGCGTAGATGATGGAGTCCGTGGCCGGATCGAACCGCACCACCCACACCGGCACGTTCGGCAGATCGAAGCCGGTGCCGTTGCCGTGGAAGGGCACCCAGGTGGCGCCCTGGTCCGTGGTCTTGAACAGGTGGCCCACCGAGTCGGGGATGGCGCCCCCGGCGAGGTTGGCGCTCCCCACGGAGGACACCAGCCACGTCTTGGTGCTGTCCGTGCCGCCCAGGCTCTCCGGCTGGCGCGGGATGGCCACCGACTGGATGAAGCCCAGCTGGTCGAACCCGCCCGAGCCATTGGGCACCTGGAGGATGGTGGCGCCGCCGCGCAGCGAGACGGAGCTGCCCTTGTCCACCAGCAGCGCCGAGGCGCCGCTGCTCAGGGGCAGGCCATAGATGCGCGCCGGCACGCCGTCCACGGTGTACGTGTGGGGCGAGGCGGTGACACCGAGGCCACGGGTGCCACGGGTGGCGCCGGCCACGCTGATGCCCGAGGGCGTCAGCCGCACGGCCGACGGGCGGTCGGACACCGGATCCACGGTGAGCCGCCAGATGTTGAGGGAGGAGTTGGCGACCACCGAGCCCTGCGCGTCGAAGGTGGGGCTGTAGCGGATCATGAACGGGTAGCTGTCACCCGTGGGCAGCGTGAAGTTGGCGCGCGCCTGGTTGGCGAGCTCCACGCCGTTCTCGATGCGGGTGGCCCGGCTGCAGTCACGCAGGCGCGGCTGGCAGTACTGCCACCGGCCCTGGACGGACGTCCAATAGACGGGGTTCTGGCCGCGCGAGTCGCGGGACACCGCCGTGCCGATGCCGTCACCGCCGAGGATCTGATCCCAGTTCTGCAGGTCGTAATCGAAGATGAAGGCCTCGTCCTCGATGAGGCGGAAGCGCGTGCCGTTGTCCTGCAGGCCGGCGAAGACGACGTTGGCGTTGCCGTAGACGGGATCGCCGCTGCCCACCGAGTAGGGCAGATGGGTGACGAGACCGATGTTGGGGTGCTGCCAGGTGACCTGCGCGCCCGTGGGGGCGTCGAAGACGTCGCGCGAGACGGAGAGGCCGCCGTCGGTGCCCACGAGCGCCATGTAGATGGCGCCCACGCGCACCACGGTGGCGGTGTGCCAGTCCGCGTGCACGTACGGCAGGAAGCCCTCGGCGGTGTAGCCGCCACCGCCCTGGGGCAGCCAGTGGGCCATGTTCTGCCAGGTGGCGCCGCCGTCGGAGGAGCGGATGCCGCAGAGGTTGCCGCCGATCAGCACCCGGTTGGGATCCGCCGGATCCACGGCGATGGCCAGGTTGTACCAGCTCTGGTCATGGCCCGCGTTGACGTCCGTGCACTGGCTGGGCGTGGGGTTGGTGACGGGCGTGGCCTTGGTGGCCACCACCGTCCAGGTGTTGCCGCCATCCACGCTCTTGAGCACCGCGTTCGTCGCCGAGGCGGCGTCACTGAGCGAGCCGCCGATGGCGTAGACGACGGTGGCCGTGGGATCCGCCGTGCCGCTGCCGGCCAGGTTGATGTGACTGATGTCGGTGGCGGTCGAGCCCGTGACGGTGGCCGGCAGGGTGCCGCCAGCGCGGGCCGACACCCAGGTGGCGCCCGAGTCGGTGCTCTTCCAGATGTCACCGTAGTTGCCCACGGCGGGGTTGGAGGCGCAGGCGGCGACGCTCAGCAGCCGGTTCTGCGTACCGGAGGCGGGGTGGGGAGGCTGGCCGCCGGGGCAGGCATACGCACCACTCACCAGCCACTGCGACTGGCCGTCCGTGCCCTGGCCCAGGTACACCAGATCCCAGGTGGCCTCGCGCACCGGACCCGTGGCCGCGGTGTTGGGCAGGTCGATGAAGCCGAACGTCGCGCCGCCGTCCGTCGAGCGGTAGAAGCCGTCGTTGGTGGCGACGAGGAGGTTGTTGGCGTCGGCCGGATCGATGCGGATGTCGCGCACGTTGCTGGTGACGGTCGGCTGACCGTCCACCGGGTGCGTGGCGGAGAGGAGGATGGGATCGCCCCAGGTCTTCCCCTCGTCGGTGGACTTCACCAGCCCGCCGCCCTGCTGATCGAACGCGTCACCCAGGCCGAGCCAGACGGTCTTGCCGTCCGTCGGGTCGAGCTCCATCGCGCCCACGGCGAGCGTGCCGAGCTGATCGGTGATGGGCTTCCACGTGGGGTACTGGCCGAAGTCGGTGGCCTTCCACACGCCGCCGCCGGCCGTGGCGATGTAGACCGTCTTGGCATCGCCCGGCTTGACGCGGATCTTGGTGAGACGGCCGGAGTCGATCGACTTGTAGTAGGTGCCGTTGTACGAGGAGCGCGCCGTGGCCGGGCCGAGGTTCACCCAGGACACGTCGCCCGCGGGCGTCGGCGAGAGGGCGCTGGCGTCCCCATCGAGGCGCATGGGCGAGGTGGCGCCCGTGCCGTTCCACTTGCGCGCTTCCGCGGCGGCGATCTTCAGCAGCTCCTGCTGGTACTCGGGGCTGCGCGGGCCGATCTCGGCCTGGAGGGCGAGCCGGCGCAGCGCGGCGTCATCCTTCTCCGCCTCCTCGTTCTCCTCCTCGTTCGCGACGAGGCCCTCGTGCTCCTCGTCCTCGTCCTCGGAGCGCAGGCTGTCCATCCAGGGGATGTAGTCCAACCCCTGTGCGAGCGCCTGCTCGGTCTTGGCGATGAGCGCGTTGCGGCGCTCCTGCTTCCAGTTGTTGTAGGCCGTGACGACCTGGGGCGCGCAGGCGGCGAGCCCTGCGACGGTCGTCACACTGAGGAACATCCACTTCTTCTTCTGAGACATGGTCACCCGTGGGGGGGATGGAGCCGTACCTCTGCTGCAAGACTTCAGGACCGCGAGACTTCGAAGGCACACGCCTCGTGGCGCGGGGGGCGCTCGTGTTGGATGGAGATGAGGGAGGAGTGTTGAGCCGAGGGCAGATGATGGCCCGGATGATGTTTTGTTGTGAATCCCCCCCACCCGATTCCGCCGGAACCCGGAAGTTCATGCTTGCGGTTGGCGGGCAAACTTCCGGGGGTTTATTCCTGCCCTTGGGACGGCGAGAGGACTGACTACAATCGGCGCCCATGAGTCAGGACATCCAGGCGCTTTTCTGGTCCTACGGATATGTCGGAGTTTGTGTCGCCGCGGGGGAGTTGGCCCTGCGGCTGGGCCTGTCGCGTGAGCTCGCGCGGAAGATCATCCACGTGGGCGTGGGCTTCTGGATCTTCGGGACGCTGGGGCTCTTCGAGAGCCGGGAGCTGGCGGTGGTGCCGTCGGCCACGGCGGCGGTGGCGAATTGGTACATCCATCGCAAGCGGCTGCTGAAGTCGGTGGAGGCCGAGCCCGACAACCTGGGCACGGTCTGGTTCGCGCTGAGCTACTCGGTGCTGGTGTGGCTGGCGTGGGACAGGCCGGCGGTGGCGGCGGGTGGCGTGCTGGCCATGGTGGTGGGAGACGCCATGGCCTCGCTGGTGGGCCGACGTTTCGGGCGCCACCGCTACGAGACCTTCCATGGAGAGCACAAGAGCCTGGAGGGCTCGCTGGCCATGTGCGCGAGTACCTTCGTGGCCGTACTGGCCGTGCTGACGTGGATGCCGGGCGTCGCACCGGACATGCCTCGAGTGCAATTGGCCCTGCTGTGCGCCGTGGTGGCCACGTGCGCCGAGGCGCTCGGCACGAAGGGGCGCGACAACCTCTGGGTGCCGCTGTCCGCGGGGGCTGTCCTGTACCTGGTGCCATCCGCGCATGCCTGGGGGCTGGGCGTGGGAGCGGGCATTGCCCTGGTCATCGGCGTGCTGTCCTGGCGCCGGGGCTCGCTGAGCCCGAGTGGTGTGCTGGGGGCCATCCTCGTGGGCACGCCTGTCTTCGGATTGGCGGGGGCGGTGGGGGCCGCGGCACTGCTCGGCTTCTTCATCTCCTCGAGCGCGCTCTCCAAGACGTTCCGTGCCCGGAAGGCCGGCGTGGAGGAGGAATACGCGAAGACGGGGACGAGAGACCTGGGACAGGCGCTGGCCAACGGAGGCGTGGCGGCGGTGGCGGCGGTGCTGCTGGGCGTCACCGGAGACGCGCGCTACTCGCTGGCCATGTTGGGGGCCCTGGTGGCCGCCAACGCGGACACGTGGGCCACGGAGCTGGGTGTGCTCTCGCGCTCGCCGCCGAGACTGGTCACCACGCTGCGGCAGGTTCCGCCCGGAACGTCTGGCGCCGTGTCGGGAGCCGGGCTGCTGGCATCCACCGCGGGCGCTGCGTTCGTGGGCGGAGTGGCCGTGCTCGCGGGGGCGCCGGTGGCACTCATTCCGTGGCTGGTGCTGGCGGGAGTGGCGGGCTCGCTGGTGGACAGCCTGCTGGGCGCCACGGTGCAGGACGTGCGCTGGTGTGACGCCTGTGCGCGGGAGACGGAGCGCAAGGTGCACCGGTGCGGACGCTCCGCGCGGCCCCTGCGAGGCTTCTCCTGGCTGGGCAATGACACCGTCAACGTGGTGGCCACGGCCGCGGGCGCGCTGGTGGCCTTCTGGGCGTAGCGCGCCGCGCGTGAGAGGAATTGGACCGGCCGGGAGTCGAACCCGGGAAGGAGAGTGGAGTCACCGGGAGTCGCACCCGGATCTCCGGCGTGTCGGACCGGTGCTCTGCTGTTGAGCTACACGCGTGTCTGTCCATGAAACTGGCAGAAGTAGGGACGAGCAGACTCGAACTGCTGTCTCCCGCTTATCAGGCAGGTGCTCTACCTTTGAGCTACGTCCCTTCGTGATGTGACATCAGACGCGAAATGACGCGGGTTCCTGACAGGCCCTCCGTTGGCCTATGGTGCGCCGCATGTCGCAAGCCCAGCAGGTCCGTGTCGCCGTCGTCCAGGCCGCTCCCGTGCTCTTCAACCGAGACGCCACGCTCAAGCGCGTCGCCTCGTGGACCGCCCGTGCCGCCCGCACCGGCGCGCGCCTCGTCCTCTTCCCCGAGGCCTTCATCCCCGCCTATCCCCGAGGCCTCGGCTTCGGCTTCATCGTGGGCAGTCGCACCGAGGCCGGCCGCCGCCTCTGGCAGCTCTACAACGAGCAGTCCGTGGAGATCCCCGGCCCCGCCATCGACTTCCTCGGCGGCATCGCCCGCGAGCACGGCGTCTACCTCGCCATCGGCGTCATCGAGCGGGATCGTCTGACGCGCGGCACGCTCTACTGCACGCTGCTCTACTTCGGGCCCGATGGGGCGCTGCTCGCGAAGCACCGCAAGCTCAAGCCCACCGGCTCCGAGCGCCTCATCTGGGGCGAGGGCGATGGCAGCACGCTCTCCACGGTGGACACGCCCTTCGGCCGGCTCGGCGGGCTCATCTGCTGGGAGAACTACATGCCGCTCGCCCGCACGGCGATGTACTCCAAGGGTGTGGACCTCTACCTCGCCCCGACCGCGGACAACCGCGACACGTGGCAGGCCACCCTGCGCCACATCGGCTCCGAGGGCCGGTGCTTCGTGCTCGGGTGCAACCAATTCGTCACCCGTGACATGTACCCGGAGGAGGTCCTCCGCGAGGAGCCCCTGCCCGCCGATGCGCCCCACATCCTGTCCCGCGGGGGCAGCGTCATCATCTCCCCGTTCGGCGAGGTGCTCGCCGGTCCCCTGTGGAACGAGGAGGGCGTGCTGACGGCGGACCTCGATCTGGGCATGCTGACCCGGGCGCGGCTCGACTTCGATCCGTGCGGCCACTACGCCCGGCCCGACATCTTCCGCTTCGAGGTGGACGAGCGCGAACGGCCCGTGATGGCCTCCCTCCGTCAGGAGGCCGCGCCCGCCCCGGCCTCGCCCCTGCCGGCGCGCAGCAGGTAGAGCCAGAAGAAGCCCCCCAGCGTGAGCCCCAGCGTGGCCTTCACCCACGAGGGGAAGAGATCGCCGGGGGACACGAAGCCCTCCACCACGGCGATGAGGGCGAGGAAGGGCGCGCAGCCGAGCACCAGCTTCACGGCCTCGCGCCCCCGCAGCGCGAGCGCCTGTCCCCGGGGCAGCTCGCCAGGGTCGATGAGGGCCTGGCCCACCATGAGCCCCGCGCCTCCGGCGATGACGATGATGGACAGCTCCACCGGCCCGTGGGCGGCGATGAAGTCGAACAGCTTGCCGCCCATGCCCTCGTGCACGCACAGGGCGGCCACCGAGCCCAGGTGCACGCCGTTGTTGATGAGCACGAACACCGTCCCCAGCCCCAGCAGGATGCCCGAGGCGAAGGTGACGATCGTCACCGTGAGGTTGTTGGTGGCGATGCCCGAGGCCACCGCGTTGGGCGGCGACACCGTGAGGATGCCGTCCGTCCACATCTCCTTGCGCGCGATGAAGTCCCGCAGGTTCTCGGGGACGAGCAGCTCCGCGCCGCGCGGCTCCAGCAGCACCACCACCGCGCCCAGGAGGATTCCCAGCAGGAAGAGGCCCGCGCTGGTGGCCACGAAGGCCCCGTTGGCGCGCAGCGTGCGCGGGAAGTCGTGGCGGAAGAAGGCCAGGGTGGAGGCCAGGCGCTCGCGTGGCGGCTGGTAGATGGCGCCGTAGGCCTGGCCGCACAGCTGGTTGAGGAAGCGGTGCACGTCCGTGCCCGCGTAGAAGGTCTGGGCGTGCGCCAGGTCCGCCGCCGCCCGGCGGTAGAGGACATCGAGCGTCCGCAGCTCGCCCAGCCGCAGGGTGCCCGCGCGCTGCCGGTCGAGCAGCTCCTTGAGGGCGTCCCAGTCGGGGCGGCGGCGGGTGACGAAGGCGGGCAGGGGGGCGGCCACGTCAGCGCTCCGCCTGGACGCGGGCCCGCAGGAAGGCCTCGGTGCTCTGGGGCGACGCCAGCACGGTGGCGCGTCCGGCCTCGTCGAGCCCTCCGTAGCGCTCCACCAGCTTCGTCCCCAGGCGCATCCGGGCCTGGGGCTCCAGCTCCGGCGCCCGGGTCAGGAAGGAGAGGATGAGCTCCACGTCCTCCGCGGTGAGCCGCTCGGAGCGGGTGGCGGTGGGCAGCGCCCCGGGCCCCGGGGCGGACGCCGTGTACTTGTCCAGATCGATCCGCTCCTCGCGCACCAGCAGCGTGCCGGCGAGCAGATCCCCCAGCCGCCGGTGCTGGCGCGTCAGCAGCACGCTGAGCACGCCCACGGCGTAGACGAAGGGCAGCGAGTCCACCACGCGCACCAGGTTGCGCACCGCGCTCTCCAGCACGCCCACGGGCGAGCCGTCCACGCGCACCACCCGGATGCCCATGAGGCGCTTGCCCGGCGTCTGCCCGTTCATCAGCACCTCGGCCACCGTCCAGTACACCCACTGCGTGGCGAACACCCCCACCACCAGCAGCGTCTGCGCCAGGCCGGACAGCCCCTGGAAGAAGCCGATGACGTCACTCACCAGCAGCGTGAAGGTGAAATAGGCGATGACCCAGAAGACGAAGAGGATGAAGAGGTCGGCCAGGTAGGCGAGGCATCGGTAGCCGATGCCGGCCACGGGCAACGAGAGCGAGACGCGCTCGGGTGTGGCGACGTCGAGGCTCGGGGAGGGGGCGGAGTCCATTCGGCCGGGAGATTACCCGGAACGCGCCTGGAGGTCCGCCAGGGCAGGCACCAGGGCGGGCACCCCATTGCCCCGGCCCCGCTGCACGCCATGCCCGGGCGTGGTCAAGGTCAGAAGGAACCCTTCAATGCCACGGGGAGGCGGACATGGCGGACACGGATCGGACTGGGACGAACATCAACCTGCGGGCCCGGCACGAGCAACGCAGCGAGACCCGGCGCAACCAGACCTACAAGGCCTTCTTGCGCAACCTCATGGTCATCGGCTCGATGAACGAGGAGGAGGCGGAGCGCGCCGCGGTGTCGGTGCTCTGCGTGCTGGAGCAGCGGCTCTTCGGCGAGGAGGCCGCGCACCTGGAAGCCCAGCTGCCCGGCAAGCTCCAGGATCTGCTCCTCCGCTGCGAGCGGCACGTGGGCAAGCCGGCCAGTAAGTTCGGCAGGGACGGCTTCCTCCAGATGGTGTCGGAGGACCTGGACGTGGACACCCTCGAGGCCGAGCGGAAGATCCGCGCCGTCTTCACCGCGGTGAGGGATCAGGTCTCCGAAGGGGAGATCGAGGACGTCATCGGCCAGCTGCCCATGGACCTGCGCGAGCTGTGGCAGCGCGCCCTCTGACGCGTCCGGGACCTGGAATGAAGAAGGGGGCTGGAGGTGACTCCAGCCCCTTCCTTTCTTCTCCGCGTGGGCTCAGGCCTTCACCTTGCCCTGCTTGTTGGCGTCCGTGGTGCCCACCTGGATGCGCTTGGGCTGCATCTCCGGCTGCTTGGGCAACCGCAGGTGGAGCACGCCGTCCTTCAGATCCGCGTTGATGTTGTTGGCGTCCACTCCCTCGGGCAGCGTGAACGAGCGGGTGAACGAGCCGTAGCTCCGCTCGTAGGTGTAGAAGCGATCCGTGTCCTCCTGCTTCTCCGTCTCCCGCTTGCCGCTGATGGTGAGCCGGTCCCCCGTGAGCGTGATGTCCAGGTCTCCCTCCTTCACCCCGGGCACGTCCGCCTTGAAGACGTAGGCGTCCTTCGTCTCCTTCACCTCGAAGGCCGGGATGAAGCCCAACGACGTGTCACCGCCGCCCACCATGCGGCCCACCTGCTCGAACGGATCGAACCCCATCAATTCCTTCATCCGCTCGAAGGGATCCAACCCCCGTGTCCACCGGCCTACCGACGAGCCACTGCCTCGACGCACTGGAAGATCCGCCATGACATTCCCTCCTTGTGCTCGGGCCGTACCCACGCTGGAGCGCGGCCCCTACACTCAGGGTAGAGCAGGGACGCCGCCGGACAAGGCGCACCCGGAGGCCGCTCCCTGTCCTCCAGACCATCCGCCCGTGGACCCTGGAATAGCCCACCACCTGACACCTCCAGGGGCCATGGGTGAGGCCGTGCACAGTCAGCGGCAAATTGGCGTGGATCGCGACTGGACGGATGCCATACCGATGGACATTCGTGGGCAACGCCGGTCACACAGTGGGTGAACCGGTGGTCGTGATGGGTCGAATCTTTCCAGTGGACGTCGGAGGTGCGACTCAGGAGAGAGAAAACAGGTCTCAACAGGTGGAAGGTGCTGACCGGTAGGACGAAGACCCTCGCGGAGGGACGTGCTCGAACCACATCAGGAGCCGCGAGTGTTTCCATGACCGGGTGCAGTGTGTCTCGAATGTATGTGTACGCCATGACGGCTGGGGGGCCCTCGCATGGCAACGAATCAGGCGGAAGTGCGGGTTGGATTGTTGGAAGGACCGTGGGCGGTCTATCAGGGGCTGGCCGATGGGCTGAGAGGGGAAGGGCTTCAGGTCCTGTGGGTGACCCGGGACGTGAGGACGCTCCTCGACGGCATCGGGACGGATCCGCCGCAGGTGGCCATCCTGGACGTGGAGCCGGAAGGCGACGCGCACCTGGGCTGTCCGGCCACGGAAGGGCTGAACCTCCTGCGTGAGGCGCGCAAGCGCAGGCTGGAGGTGCGGATGCTCGTGTTGTCCTCGGCGCATGCCCAGGACTTCATCTCGCAGTGCTTCGACGAGGGGGCCTCGGGCTACCTCTTCCGGCAGAGCCTGACGACGAACGCCGTGTGCACCGCTGTCAATGCGCTGGTGCGCGGGGAGAAGCTCTTCCCCGTGCAACTCTTGCGCAACGACTTCGAGCATCCACCGGTGGCCTCGTCCACGGCGAGCGTCCTGCTCACCCTCACGCAGCGCGAGCGCGAGGTGCTCCAGTACGTGGCGGGGGGCGCGGACAACCTGAAGATCGCCGCCCACCTGCAGATCGCCGAGCGGACGGTCAAGTCGCACGTGACACAGCTGTACCGGAAGCTGGGCGCGGAGAATCGGACCCAGCTGGCGTTGCGCGCGTGTCACCTGGGTGTCCGGCCTCCGCCGGATCTCTAGCGCTCCAGGCATCTGACGGCGGATGTCACTCTGTCGTCAGTGTCCGGTCATTCATTCGTCAGACCCCCCTGGCAGATCGTGGTGCGTGACACCACTGTCCCAGCCCATCGAGGGCGCCAGGAGGAGGAGGGTGATGAACGGGGTTGTCGGGCTGGAAACGCCGCCAGGGAGTCTCGCGCTTCCAGTACCGCGGAGGGTGGAACGGGAGCCCGGGCGGGCCTTCCCGCGCATGCGCATCGGTCAGGTTCCCCTGGACATGGGGAGCCTCGACGAGGTGCTCGCGTGCATCGAGCGGTTCGTGGCCACCGGCCGGGGTGGCCGGGTCGTCACGCCCGATGTGGAGCAGATCGTCCGCGCCGAGCGGGACGCACCGTTGCGCGAGGCACTCGCCACGGCGGAGCTGTCGCTCGCGGGTGGCACGGCCCTGGTGCGCGCGGCGCGGGTGCTCGGTGAGTCGTTGCCGGAGCCGGGGGCGCGGTGGTTGACGGCGCTGGCCGGACTGGCCCGTGCGCGGGCCTGGCGGGTGCTCGTGGTGTCGGATCAGCCCGGGCTGGCCGAGTGGACCGCGTGCGCGCTGAGGGACAGGTACGGGTTGCTCGCCGTGGGCGTGGCCGCCCCGGGTGTGCCCGAGGACGGGCGGGGGCCGGGCGTGGAGCGGCTGATGGATGGCCTGGCCCTGACGCGTCCGGACCTGGTGCTGGTGTCCATGGCGACGCCGAAGCAGGAGCTGTTCTGCCAGTCCGCCGCCGCGTCGTTGCACTCGGCGGTGGTGGTGGGCACGGGCCGGGCGCTGGAGTCGCTGCTGGACAGGCCCTGGGCGCCTCGCCACCGGCGGACGCTGTGGGCCTCGGTGCTGGCCCCGGTGCGGTGGCTGCGCCGGAGCCTGGCCTTCCTGCGCGTGCTCGCGGCCTCGCGGCGCTGACTCAGGGCATGGCCAGGGTGAGCACCGGGGGCACGCGCTCCGGTGCCGCCAGCCGCAGCAGGCCGTAGCCGATACCGGCCAGTCCCATCAAGAGTCCCGGAGTCTCCGTACCCCGGGGCAGTCCGCACAGCCAGCCGCGTGTCCGCCCCTGGTGGAGGATGTGGGCCGCGCGCTCCCTCGCGGCGTGGCTCCACCGGGAGTCGCCGAGCACCTCGCTCGCGAGCAGCAGTGATTCCACGTTGCCCAGGTCCCCATGGCAGAGGCAGTGGCCGCCGCCGAAGCCCTCGCGCAGGGTGGTGGCGAGCGCCGTCTCGAGCTCCGCGCGGACTTCCGGGCCGTCCAGGTACCGCAGCGAGCACAGCCTCCCGAGCGCGATGCCCGGCGCGCCATGGCACCACGTCACCATGAAGCCGGGGTTGGCCTCTCCCGTGGACGCCTCGGGCTCGCGGAGATCCTTCCAGTTGCCACGCTCCGGCACGAAGAGCGCGCGCTCGTAGGCGAGCGCCTGATCCGCGAGGTCCCGGTAGCGCGTGTCGCCCGTGGCGGAGGCCAGCGCCAGCAGCGCGTACGCGATGCCCGCCGCGCCGTGGGAGAAGCCCGACAGGGGCCGCTGCGCCGCGGGGCCCCTCCAGCCCACGCCGCCTTCCGGGCACGGCTGCGCGGTGACGAGGAGCCGCTCGCCGCACCGTCTCGCCGCGTCCAGCAGCCGCGAGTCCCTGGTGCGGGCATGCAGCCCCAGCAGGACGAGCGTGCAGCCCGCGGAGCCGCTGAGGAGATCCAACCGGGTGTCGGCGTCGATGAGGGGCTCCAGCGCGGGGAGTCCGGAGATCACCTCGTCCAGCAGCGCCGGCTGGTTCCAGAGCGCGGACAGGTGGGCGAGCACGTACGCGGAGGAGGTCCGGCCGACATAGGCGCCCACGCCGGCGTCGCTCGGGTCGGGGTTGCGCCAGGCGTCGCGGATGGTCTCCAGGCCCGCGCGGGCGAGCTGCTCGAAGTCCGCGCGTCCCGTCTCCCGGGCGAGGTACGCGAGGAAGAGGGAGACTCCGCCGACGCCCTCATACAGGTCCGTCCCCAGGGGCGAGAGGCTCCAGCGCCACTGCCCCAGATCCTCCAGGCTCATGCCAATCCAGGACACATCCGTCCTGCCCCGGATCGCCCTGGCCGCGAGCTGCTCTCCGAGGGAGACTGCGGCGGCGAGGCACTCCTCACGCGAGGCGGGCGGAAGGGAAGGGGGCGGGGTGGTGCGCGCGGCGGGACGCGCGGTGCCCCGGCCCTTGTCGAGCGACACCATCGACTTGCGGATGAGGGAGACCTGCGAGGCACAGTCCTTCTCGTCCATCCGCGCGAGCCGCTCGCGCACCTCGGACAGGCTGTCACGCGCGAAGTAGTCGCGGATGCACTCGCCGGTGCTGCTCCACAGGTGGCGCTGGCCGGGGCGCGTGGTGAAGAGGGGAATGTCCCCCAGCCGCAGGTCCGCGTGCTCCGAGGGCACGAGCCGCCGCAGCGCGGGCACCAGCGAGGCCTCGGCCCAGAGGTTGTCGAGCACCTTGTCGCGCTCCAGGCCCTCGCGCAGGAAGTCGGGGTGGACGCTCTCCTGCAACAGCAGGGCGTAGCGCTGGGTGGCGCGCACGATGTGGCGGACCTCCACGCCGGCGAAGGCCTGGAGGCGGGTGCCGAGCGCCTCGCGGTGCTGGCGCAGCAGCCGGTGCGTCTCCTCGAAGCCCTGGACGATGTCCTCGGTGAAGCCGGCGGGATCCACGGGCTGGCCCTGGAGCAGGGGACGGTTGCTGGAGCCCGAGGTGCGGCCCTGGCGGCGCACCAGGCGCATGGTGTCGCTGTAGGCGTCCTCCACCATGGGCATGGGGTGGGGCGAGAGCTGTCCGGCCTCGCCGCCCAGTCCGCTCATGTCCACGCCCGCGCGGCCCGCCCGGCCGAAGATGAGCATGGGCAACATGCCCACGGAGATGATGGAGCGATCCAGCTCGCCCCAGGCGCGCTGCATGGCCGAGTCCCCCGCCTCCAGGACGAGCCGCTGGTGGAAGAGCGCCTCCAGGTCCACGAGCACGGGGTACTCGCCCGCGGCGATGAGGTTCTCCAGGTGGAAGTCCACCGCCGCCAGCAGGTGGAGCAGGGCCAGGGAGCTGCCCTGCCGCCAGTAGAAGCGCTGGAGCGCCTCGCGCGAGTCACAGCCCGCCGCTTCCACGTATTCGACCCAGCCATGGGTGCCCCGGTCCAGCACGGTGAGCACGCGGTGGGGGTAGCGTGCTCCCCACGTGTTCAGGGTCTGGAGGAGCTGCTGGAAACGGACGTCCACCGCGAGCGACTTCGGCTTGTAGACGAGCCGCAGGCCGGAGCTGAAGCGCAGCAGGACCACGCTCCGCCCCTCGCGGTGCAGGTCCGAGACGCCCGATTGGAGGCCCACCAGGGAGCCGATGTCCTGGCCGCGGAGGAAGGTGTGGCCGAGCTGCTCCCGCTCACTGGCGAGGCGCTCGAGGAGCTCCAGGCTCACGGTGAGCCACCGCTCGGTGCTGGTGGCGAGCAGGCGGGCGAGCACCGGGTACTCCTCCAGCAGGGCGACGAGCACCCGTGGATCCTGGAGCCGCATGGTGGAGAAGTGGTGGAAGCGCTCCTGGGGCGTGTCGCCGGGGAGCTCCTCCATGAGCCGCGCCACGTTGAGCTCGAGGATGAGGGTCCGGGTGGACAGGGATTGGAGCCGGCGAGCCAGGCTCTCGAGCAGCGAGGCCTCGGCCTCGGGAGTCAGCAGCGGGAGCTCCAGCCCGAAACGGGCCTGCAGCGCGGCGGTGACCGTCCGCAGCCTCGCGGCGGCGAGCCGGATGAAGGGTTGGAGGAAGCCGGAGAACGCCAGCCCGGGCTGCCCCGGACCGGAGGGAGGCTGGAGCGAGGGAGGCAGCGGCTCTCCGGCGTGCCGCTGCTCGATGACCTCCTCGATGAGGGACACCCAGGAGCCACTGTCCTCGGAGGTCTCCCCGGGGTGCCCCGACCGGACGAGGATCCGCAGGAAGTCCTCCCGGTCGAGCCCGACGCTCCGCAGCCGCTCGTCGAGCGTCGCCTCGTCTCCCGCCATGAGCTGACGCCAGGCGCTCGCCCGGCGCTCGGCTTCCTGGAGGTCCGGCTCACTCCCCGGAGGGGGGTCCTCGTGCTTCGCGGTGGCCCGCTCGTGAAGGAACGCGGCTTTCTGCCAGGGAAAGACAGGAGCAATGACTTGCATGGAGGGTCACCTGGGGTCCGGGGAAACGCTCAGGCCACCTCGAGGTTGCTGCACAGGACGATGCCGCACGTCGGCACGCCATCGGTACAGCCGGTGGAGGGCTCCAGGGCGGCCCTTCCGCCGGTGACGCCGAGCAACTCGCTCTCGTCGAGCTCGGTCAACGCCCGGCCCGAGGGAGACTCGGGGAGGGAGGCCCGCTCCTCGGCGGAGAGGCTGGCGCGGAACGCGGGGTCCTTCCAGGCACGGACAATCCATTCCTTCTTCATTTCGTTCACTCCAGGTTGGCGCCGGGGGGTTCTCTTCCGGCACCCGGTTGGAGTGCGAGGGCCCTGGATGTGACACGGCCGCGTGGACGCGCTGGCGCTCGATGTGCACCTTGTCCCGTGAAGGACGGAGGTCGCCATGCGTGTACTCGTCACCTGGGGCTCGAAACACGGCGGCACCGAGGGGATTGCCCGGATTCTCGGTGATGCGCTCGAACGGCACGGCTTCGACGTCGAGGTCACCTCCGTGGGCAAGGTCTCGCGACTCGACACGTTCGACGCGGTGATTGTCGGCGGAGCGCTCTACGCCAACCGCTGGCCCTCCAACGTGCGCTGGTTCGTCGGACGTCACCTCTCGCGGCTTCGCCAGGTGCCCGTCTGGTTCTTCTCCAGCGGGCCGCTCGACGACTCCGCTGAGCATCAGGACATTCCGGCCACCCGGCAGGTGGGCGTGCTCGCCGAACGGGTGGGCGCGCGAGGCCACATCACCTTCGGCGGCCGGCTCGAGCGTGACGCCAAGGGATTCCCCGCCAGTGCCATGGCCAAGGAGCACAGCGGTGACTGGCGCAACCCCGAGCACATCCGGGCCTGGGCGGACAGGCTCGCCATCGAGCTCCCCCACGCCGCACCTGGTACGCCCGTCCCGCACCGCGCGGCTGCCCTCCCGCGCCTGCTCGCTCACGGCGTCCTGGGATGGGCGGTTGGCGCCGTCATCCTGGCCGTCCTTTCCCCGCTCATCGGCATCACGGCCGCACGGATCGTCCACACCCTCGCCGTCCCGTTCATCTTCAGCGCCGTCGGCTGGCACTACTTCCGCGTCCGCGGCGCACGCGAGCCCCTGCCGACCGCCGTTGTCTGGACGGCCCTCGTGGCCCTGCTCGACCTGGTCATCGTCGCCGGGCTCGTGCAGCGCGATGTCGCGATGTTCTCGAGCATCCTCGCCGTGTGGTTGCCCCTCGTCCTCGTCTTCCTCACCACCTGGGCGGTCGGCGAGATGATGGCGATGATGCCGGAGACCGTGCGCGCGGCGAAGCAGGTCAAGGCCTGAGCCGCTCGGTGGCGCGGGGTCACTTCCTCGCCACGAAGAGCCATGTCACTCCGCCGAGCTGGACCTTCCCTCCTGTCCGGTAGCGCTCGCACTCGCGGATGACCTCCTCCTCCCAGGCTCGTTGTTCCTCCGGCGTCAGCTCCTGGGCGAGCTTCGCCACGGGGCCTCCGAATGAGCGGATCCATTGCACCACGCCCGCGCCATCCGCCGCCTCCATCACGGGGATGTGCATGGGCTCGACGTGCTCCACCGCGAACCCGCTGCCCTCCAATACCGTGCGGAAGCGCTCGGGGTCGGCGTAGCGGAACACACTCGGGGTGTCGGGCTCGACCGGGGGGAGGGGACGGAAGCGGGCCATGGTCCTGCGCGGCAGTGACGAGTACTCCACCTGCTCGGGTCCTCCCCAGGTCGTACACACCAGGCGCCCGGAGGGCCGGAGCGCTCGCCAGATCCGCTCGAGCGCCCGCTCGGGCCGGGGCATGTACATCAACGCCCAGCGCACGGTCGCCGCATCGAAGGACTCCTCCGGCAGCTCGAGCGTCTCCGCATCTCCGGCACGGAACTCGATGTTGGACAGGCCCAGGGCGCGTGCCTGCTCCCGCGCGACCTCGAGCATGCCGTCGACCAGGTCCGTTCCCAGCACGAAGCCGGAGGGGCCCACCCGCTGCGCGGCGCGGAGCGAAGGCTCGCCCATGCCCGACGCCACATCGAGCACCCGCATGCCGGGCCGGAGCCCGGCGAGGTCGAGCATCCGCTCACTGACGGGCGCCGTGAGCCGGGACTCCATGTCGTGGTACTTGCGGACGATGGCGATGCGCTCGGGCCAGATGCTCTGCGGCTGCGGCGGGGGTGTGGTCATGGATGCTCCAGCGCCCTGACGTCAGGGCGACTGGATGATGATGTCATCCACGTACACGCCGTCGAAGTTCTTGGTGGCGTTGGACTCGAAGCGGAAGCGGATGCGCAGCGTCGACTTGCCCGAGAGCGGCAGGTTCAGCGAGCGCACCGCCCACGACAGGTTGCCCGTGTACCGCCTGGCCGTGAGCGGCGTCCAGGCGCCTCCGTCGACGCTGGCTTCCACGGAGACGAAGTCCTTGTTCCGCTCCGTGCGCGCCTTCATCCAGAACTGCACCGACACCGACGAGAGGCCCGAGACGCTCAACGGCGCCGCCAGCTCGGCGTAGCTCACGACGTTGCTCAGGTATTTGCCCACCGCGCTGTCGGTGAGGCTGTGATTCGAGCTGTGGAAGTTGGCGGTGGTGAGGCTCCAGGCCACACCGGTGGTGGGCGCCGGCAGGCTCCACGCGCCCGCACCACCCTCGAAGTCGTCCGCGAAGAGCGTGCGCCGGGTGGTGAAGCGCGAGGTGAAGGGCGCCGTCATGGCATTGCCCGCCAGGTCCTTCACCCCGCTCACGTTCACCTCGTAGGTGGTCAGCGAGCCGAGCAGCACCGAGGGCGTGAACGTGGCCACGCGGGTGGTGGCGTTGTAGGTGACGCCGCCCGCCACGGCCGTGCCATTGGAGACCTGGAGCAGCCGCAGGCCCGTGAGGGTCGCGATGTCCACGTTCTCGCTGAACGTCACCAGGATGGGATCCGAGGACGCCACGGACGAGGCTCCCGCCGCCGGGCTCACCGCCGTCACCGTGGGCGGCGCGGTGTCCGGCGCCGTGCCGGTGGTGAAGGTCCAGCTCGTCGCGGCGATGGAGAGGCCGGAGAGGTCCTGCACGTTCGAGAGAGAGGCCGTGTAGACGGTGTTGGCGGCCAGCGCGGCCGACGGGGTGAACGTGGCCGTCCAGCTGGCCGCGTCGTAGCGCACGGTGCCCGTCACCGGCCCGCCAGCGCTGGAGAGCGTGAACTGGGTGCCCGTCACCGTCGCGGGATTCACCGCCTCGCTGAAGGTCACTACGACGGAGACGTTGCTGGCCACGCCCGTGAGCCCGCTCGCCGGGCTCCGGAAGGTGATGGCCGGGGGCGTGGTGTCCGGCGCGTTGTCCGTGGTGAAGTCCACCTGCACATCCGCGGGGAACAGGTTGGGCTGGATGGCGTCATCCGAGGCGATGCCCGTCGCGCCGCCCTTGAGCGTGAGGGTGTAGTCCGTGAGGGCGGTGTAGCTGGCGCCCGTGGGGAGCTTCACCCAGAGCTGCCGCTTGGCCGCGTCGTAGGAGAGGTTCACCGTCACCGGAGTGCCGGTGAGGGCCTCCTCGACGCGCACCGTGGAGGAGGAGAGGGTGGCCGGGTTGATGGGCTGGTCGAACTGGACGAGCAGCGCCGAGGTCAGCGGGAAGGCCGTCTCTCCGTCCAGCGGCACGGTGTCCGCCTTCAGGTTGACCTGGACGGTGAGGGTGCTGCGCGTGGTGCAGCCCGGCCCGCTGCTGGCATCGAGCGTATAGGTCGTCGTGCGCGTGGGGCCCGCCACCGGCTGCGCCACGTTGGCGGACGAGAGCGCGCAATCCGCGCGGTTGCAGGACCAGGTGTAGGAGCCACCGGAGACCGGCGTGGGCCCGATGACGGTGGAGGCTCCAGGGTCGATGGACATGTCCGAGCCGGCGATGCCCGGGCTCGGGAGCACGGTGACCACGGTGCCCGCGGAGGCCGTCTGCAAGAGGGCGTCGGTGACCGTCTGGGTGAAGGTGGTGGTGACCGTGGGCGTCACGATGGGCGAGGCCACGGTGGCACTGTCGAAGCAGCCCGTGCACGCGGGGCTCGCGCTCCACGCATACGTGTACGGGGGCAGACCGCCGCTCGCCGGCAGGCCGATGGACGCGGACTGGCCCGCGCAGAGGGTCTTGTCCCCACCCGCGTTCGCGCTCAGCGGCGCGACCCCCGCGTCGGTGTCGGTGCCGGTGCCAGCATCGCTCCCTGTTCCCGTGCCCGCATCCATGTCGGTACCGGTGCCCGCGTCCGAGTCGGTGCCGCTGCCCGCGTCCGCGCCCGAGCAGGTGCCCGAGCCAGGGCACGTGCCGGAATCGACGGTCCCCGCATCACCGGTGCCAGCGTCCGAGCCGGTACCCGTGCCCGTGCCTCCGTCCGTGGTCGGCGATGTCGTTCCGGAGTCTCGAGGGGAGTCGGCCGTTCCGTCGGAGCCCGAGCCCGCGTTGACCGACGGATCTCCACCGCAAGCAGCCAACACGCACGCGAGCAGTGGCGCCAGCCACATCGCACGCAAGGACTGGGTTTGCATTCTCATACGCGAAGTGTAACCGTTTCAAATGAGGCCGAGAAATGTTGGAGTCGCACGGACTCCGCTGATGGTGGATCCGTTTGAGCCAAAGCCTTTCACTTTCAAAAGAGATGAGGCAATCCAAGATATGACGAGTTTCCAGGAGCACTCCATGCCGAGTCCGTTGATCGATCCCCGTGAGCTGGTCGCGCCCGAGTCGCGGCGGAACCTCGTCCTCATCGACGCGCGGAGCGGCCCGGGCGCACGCGCGCGGTATGAGGAAAGGCACCTCGAAGGCGCACTCCATGTCGATCTCGAGCAGGACCTCGCGAGCAACCTCGGTCCGGACGGGCGCTTCCTGCCGCCCCCGGAAGTACCGGGCGGTGCTCGGCGAGCGCGAGCCCTCGGACGTGATCGTGCATTGTGGCTCGGGAGTCACGGCGTGCCACACGCTGCTCGCCCTGGAGCACGCGGGGCTCACGGGCGCCAGGCTCTACGTCGGCTCGTGGAGCGAGTGGTGCCGCGGCGGGCGGCCGATGGTGAAGGGCGCATCGCCCGGCGGTGAAGGGTCCTGAATGGGACTCCTCCAGCCGCCTACCAGCACCCGCCGCCTCCTCCACCGATGAGTCCGCTGCTGGCAGGTGCGGACTACAGCTTCGCGAGGGCCGCGTCGTAGTTCGGCTCCTGGCCGATCTCGGGTACCTGCTCGGTGTGGAGCACCTTGCCGTTCTCGTCGAGCACGACGACCGCGCGCGAGTAGAGACCCGCGAGGCCGCCATCCTTGATGGTCACGCCGTACTGCTTGCCGAAGTCACCGCGGAAGCCCGAGAAGGTCAGCGCCTTCTCGATGCCCTCGGCGCCACAGAAGCGCTTGAGCGCGAAGGGCAGGTCCATGGAGACGTTGATGACGGTGACGTTGGGCTTCTCGGTCGCGCGCTTGTTGAAGGTGCGCACCGACGTCGCGCACACCCCGGTGTCGATGCTGGGGAAGATGTTGAGCACGCGCTTGCCCGGGATGGACGAGAGCTTCTTGTCGGCGAGGTCCACGCCAGTGAGCGTGGCGTCCGGCGCCTGGGCGCCGACGGTGGGCAGGTTGCCTGCGGTCTGGATGGGGTTTCCCTTCAGGGTGATCTGGGCCATGAGGTGCGTCTCCTTCGAGGTGAGGGGGCACCGGTCGTAATGGCACTCGTGGGGGGAGCGCCAGTGGAACAGGGTTCCACTGACGCGGGGTGGACGGTTCGGCGATGGACCGGAGGCTCACCTCCCGGGCGCGGTCATTCCAAAGTTGTCCAACTGTTGGAGTGCGCCAGGCGAAGCCTGGGTGAGGAGGAAGCGATGTAGGAGCGGAAACTTCACGAAGGGACCCTGCGGGTTCAAACCCCGCCCGGCAAAGGAGGCCGCCAGCCGGAA